>JAQBNZ010000225.1 GCA_028288285.1 Mucilaginibacter sp. | reverse complement strand
GTGGTTTACCGCGTTTCCGCCACCACCGCCAACACCAATTACTTTGATGATTGACGATTTTTCCTTTAACATCTCAAACTGCATAATCCTTGTTTTCAACTAAATGTAATCTGATGATCAGATAGATCTTGTTATTGTAATATTACCACTTTTCAACAATGTTTTTCCACAAATGTGAGCAATGTTGAAAAATTCATGGTTGTGGATAAACTATTTCAAAAAGTCCTCATCTTTAATGTCGTCCTTAATAAATTTCTTTCCCGACTCCAGGATTTTACCTAACAGGCCAAATTTACGCTCATCGGTATACTTGGCTTTTTCTGCTTTAACCGCAATTGCAGGTGCCTGTGCAACATTATTGTATTCCATTTTTTGGATACCCTTAATTAGCAGACCAATACCGGTTGCAAACGTTGGGCTTTGCAGCTCTTCGTAAACATTCTTTGGCAATACCTCATTCTTAGCCAGGTGCTCATTAGGGTAACCCACTCGGCAATCTAAACCGGTAACATACTCAATTAATTGAGTAAGGTGTTTTAATTGCGCCCCACCACCGGTAACTACAATTCCTGCAATAAGCTTTTTTTCGTAGCCTGATGATTTTATTTCGTAGTAAACATGCTCCACAATTTCTTCCATGCGAGCCTGTATCACAAAAGCCAGGTTCTTAACAGAAATTTCTTTTGGTTCGCGGCCACGTAAACCGGGTACACAAACAATTTCGTTCTCTTTATTTTCTTCAGCCAATGCCGATCCAAACCTTACTTTTAATTGCTCTGCTATGTTGCGCATTACTGAACAACCTTCGCGGATATCCTCTGTAACGCTGTTACCCCCAAATGGGATAACCGCTGTATGACGGATAATACCTTCATGAAAAATGGCCACGTCTGTAGTACCACCACCAATATCTACTAACACTACACCTGCTTCTTTTTCCTCATCACTTAAAACAGATTCTGATGATGCCAATGGCTCCAGTATCAACTCCTGGCTTTCAAGCTCGGCTTTGTTAACGCATTTAACAATGTTTTTAATAGCGGTAACCTGGCCGGATATGATATGGAAATTAGCCTCTAAACGTACACCTGCCATACCTATAGGATCTTTAACTCCCGGCTCGTTATCCACAGTAAATTCCTGCGGCAGCACATGGATAATCTCCTCGCCCGGAGGCATTACCAGGTTGTACATATCCTCAACCAGTTTATCAATATCCTTACGGCTTATCTCGGTGTTTAAGTCTCTACGGGTTATTAAACCACGGTGCTGTAAGCTTTTTATATGCTGCCCTGCTATACCAACATTCACTATCCTTATCTCAACGTTTGACTGGGAACCGGCCACATCTACTGCCTGGGTAATGCCCTGTACTGTTTTATCGATATTTGATACCATGCCACGGGTAACCCCCGCAGATTCTGCCTTACCTATTCCTAAAACCTCAATTTTGCCGTTTTTGCTCCTGCGGCCAACAATTGCGCAAATCTTAGTAGTTCCGATATCCAGGCCTACTACAATTGGCGAGCTTCTTTCTTGTGGTGAACTTTTGTCCATATTATAACTTTTTAATAGATGTCTTCTTATCCGTTTTAGTTGCTGCCGGTTTATTACCCGGCTTATTTGTTACTGGCTTTTCAGCCTTTGGCTTACTCTCCGTTGGCGGTTTATTCTGTGCGGGCTTATCAACCTCATCACTTATAACCGAGGTGATAACAGAATCCCGTTTCTCTTTAATAGCGGCCGTACTTACCTGTACAGAATCTGCTTTATGAGCAGCTAAAGCCTTTAATGAATCTTGTAAGGTTTCGTTTTTAACTCCAATTACCTGGTTGGCATATTTAATATTAATAAGCTTGTATGCATCCCATCCTACCAATGGCAGCGCCTGTTTATAAAATACTTTTAAGTTGTTAAACTTAAGGCTAAGTGAGTCGGCATTGCCTAATAAGATTCTTTGATTACCTACACGCGGTATCAATTCAATTTCGTGTTGCTGGTTAATATATATCTGAGATATTTGGGCATCCCAAAGCGAATCGCGACTAATAAAATCAGCAGTACGGAATATGTCTTTTGCCAAAATGGTATGCAATGAATCTACCTTATTGGCAAAAAGCTCATCAATAAAACCATTGGCTACAAGCACTCTTGCAGTAAAGTTATGTGATAGCGGAATTTTCAGTCCATGCTGATCTACATAAAAATCCTGATCAAACCGATTCACAATACGCAGAATTGGCTGGCGCTGACTAACCTCTACATGTATAGTTCCATCCATATCAGCATAAACCTTCGCAAACTCAATGAAGGGATTAACCTTCAGTTTGTTTTCCAGTTCGTGGATGTTAATATTATCAATACGGCGGCCAACCAATGTATGGCTGCTCATCTCTAAAATGTTATCTATCTCCTGCCTGTCAATAAAATACTGGTTACCTGGTATAAATACCTTAATGGCCTTGCAAACCATTTCAGATTTTTTCACCTCAATGAAACTCATAAGCACCACCAGGCCAGCCAGGCAAATAGTCCAGCCCAGGCCAATAAGCAGCGGTTTCCAAATGCGTTTCTTAAACATTTTCTAAAGCCTGTTTTAAAGGTTCAACCAATTGGTCAATATCTCCCGCGCCCACTGTTAACAACAGCGCGGGCATTTCACTCTTTACTATTTCAATACTCTCTTGCTTTCCGCAAATTCTCTTGTTTGCTAATTTCATTCTGCTGATGATCATTTCGCTGCTCACACCTTCTATAGGCAATTCGCGGGCGGGGTAAATATCAAGCAGTAAAAGTTCATCGGCCATGTCCAGCACTTCGGCAAAGCCATCCACAAAATCGCGCGTACGGGTAAACAAATGCGGCTGAAAAATAACCGTGAGCTTTTTATTAGGATACAGCCTTTTTACTGATGTTATGGCAGCCCTTAATTCTTCGGGGTGATGCGCATAATCATCAATGTAAATATGCCTGTCGTTCCTTACAATATATTCAAACCTTCGTTTAATACCTTTAAAAGAGCCCATTGCCTCGTGTATAGCATCAGGCGATATCTCTAAATGCAGGGCCGCTTCAATAGCCGCCGTAGCATTTTCAATATTATGCACCCCGGCAATACCCATTTTTATATTTGGGATT
The DNA here is from genome assembly GCA_028288285.1 of Mucilaginibacter sp. Taxonomy (GTDB): domain Bacteria; phylum Bacteroidota; class Bacteroidia; order Sphingobacteriales; family Sphingobacteriaceae; genus Mucilaginibacter. Next base: position 3,909 of record JAQBNZ010000225.1, on the reverse strand, counting down.
GATGTGCTGGCATTATTAAAATCGAAATAAAAGTTACCTTCTTCAATACGGATATTTGATGCTACCGAATTAGCCTGCCCATCAATAGCATAGGTTAGGCCCCGGGGCAATGTCAAGCCTTGTTTGTATATTAATACCCCGCCTTGTTTAATTTGCGATGCAAACAGCTGGAATGATTCTGTTAATTGTGCATGGTCACCGTAAATATCTAAATGGTCTGCATCCATTGATGTGATAATGGCAATATCCGGATGAAGGGTAAGGAATGAGCGATCATACTCATCGGCCTCAACAACTACAATGTTGTTATTGCCATAAAGCACATTGGTTTGGTAGTTTGATGATATACCACCCAAAAACGCTGAACAATCTTTACCGGAATCTTTCAGGATATGCGCTATCATGCCCGATGTGGTGGTTTTACCATGCGTACCCGCCACTGCAATAGTGAACATACCCTTGCTAATTAACCCTAATACCTGTGAGCGTTTTTGCAGTTCAAAACCTTTCTTCTGGAAGTAATTTAAAATGGCAGAATCTTTTGGAACAGCAGGTGTATATATAACCAAAGTACTATCACATGGCTCTTGAAAGCTCATGGGTATCCAACCTTGGTTATCTTCAAAAACTATGCGTATTCCTTCGTTTTGCAGACTGTCTGTCAACAATGTAGGGGTTTTATCATAACCACATACAATGCAACCCAAATGATGGAAATAGCGTGCCAGGCCACTCATGCCTATGCCGCCTATCCCAATCAGATAAACTCGTTGTATGTTGCTAAGTTCCATTATTTTGTGAATGGTTGATTGAGTTAAGTGGTGAGTGGTTTCTGCCAATCGTTTAACTCATCAATGCTTTTTTAATTTTTAATTATCTAATATCCTTAACTACTCTCTACTTACTTAATCAACCACTTACTATTCTTAACTATTCTCTATTCACTAATCAACTAATAACAAAGTCTTCCATCCGCAATGCGGATGGAAAGACTTATTTAATTGTTGTTTGTTAATTGGATAACCTCTTTTGCAATAACCTCATCAGCATTGGGCCGGGCCAGCTTTCCAATATTATTGCTTAATCTTTTTTGTAATTCTTTATCATTTAAAAGCTCCAGGGCCCTATCAACCAGTTTTGCTTCAGCGTCCCTATCGGCAACAAATATTGCCGCGTTTGTTTCTACTAATGCAAGCGCGTTTTTGGTCTGATGATCTTCTGCCACGTTTGGCGATGGCACCAGTATAACCGGTTTTTTAACCACACATAGTTCGGCAATGGTACCTGCGCCTGCTCTTGATATAATTATATCTGCGGCAGCAAAGGCCAAATCCATACGACTTAAAAACTCTACCACACAAATGTTTGGATGAGGGTTAGGGCCTAAAGCTTCCAATACGGTTTTGTAATAAAACTTACCCGTTTGCCATATCACCTGTACATCTGCATTTATTAATTTATCAATACCTGCCAGTATGCTGTTATTTAATGTGCGTGCACCCAGGCTTCCCCCGGTTACCAGTATCGTTTTTTTAAATGACGACAACTTGTATAACTCCAGGGCTTGCATATGTTTGCCATCAATATCTACCGATTCTTTGCGTATCGGGTTGCCGGTTTTAATAATTCTATCCTGTGGAAAAAACTTCTCCATGCCATCAAAGGCTACACATATTTTTTTTGCCTTTGCGCCTAACCATTTGTTGGTAATGCCAGCATAAGAGTTTTGCTCCTGTATTAATGTAGGGATACCTTTTAATGATGCCGCATACAATAACGGCCCCGAGGCATAACCACCCACACCAACCGCAGCGTCGGGCTTAAAATCTTTAATTATTTGAACGGCCTTGCGCACACTCCTTAATAACTTGATAGGGAACATTACATTCTTCCATATGGATTTACGCTGTATGCCCTGAATATCCAATCCTATAATTTTATAACCAGCAGCCGGAACCTTGTCCATTTCCATACGGCCACTTGCACCTACAAACAATATCTCTGTAGAAGGATCAAGCTTTTTTAAAGCATTGGCAATAGCAATAGCAGGGAAGATATGCCCTCCTGTACCGCCGCCGCTAATGATAATTCTTTTGCTCTTTTCCACCTATCTATTGTTTTTTCTTAATTCTTGACTCTTATATCTTGATTCTAAGCTACTTCCCTTATCTCTCCTACAACCACTCTCTTTGGCTCATCAATATCACGGCTAACCGATAATATGATACCAAATGCTATACTTGTAAAAAGTATAGATGTACCACCCATACTTACCAGTGGCAATGGCACCCCTGTTACCGGGCCCAAACCTACCGCTACCGCCATGTTGGCAAAGGCCTGTATGGTTAGGCTAAAGCTTAAGCCGGCTGCCAGTAATGCGCCAAAGGCTTTTGGCGCTTTGGTAACAATTTTTATACATCTATATAACAAAAACAGGTAAATACCCACCAGCATAAACCCACCTACTAAACCATATTCTTCAACAATAGTTGCATAAATAAAATCTGAATAAGGGTGCGGTAAATAGTTACGCTCTGTACTGTTTCCCGGCCCTTTACCTAACACACCACCAGTAGCAATAGCTATCTTGGAGTGATCTGACTGGAACGATTTATCTTTATTAGCCGTTTCGGGGTGCATAAACGCATGAATACGTGAAATGTACGTTTTACGACGCGGCCCCAACATTACCACCCCTGTTAACAACACGGCACCTGCAAGGCAAACCACCGCTATTTGTTTTATACTGATACGGCCAATTATCAGCAATAAAATACTTACCCCAAACAGCATCAACGCTGTAGAGAGGTTGGCCAGTGCTATCAATATAAATACCACACAAACCGACCCCATTATTGGGATGAACGATTGCTTTACATCTTTAATATTTTCCTGCTTACGCGATAATGTTCGGGCCAGGTAGGTTATTAATGCCAGCTTGGCCAAATCGGAAGTTTGGAAGGTTAAACCTGTTCCTGGTATGGCTATCCACCGGCTTGCATCATTCACATGGTTACCAAACAGCAAAGTATATAGCAACAAAGGAATGGTAATCACCATCAGTATTTTTGAGATACCGGCATACCAGCGGTAATCTAACCGGTGCGATACATACATGAGCGCAATACCACCCAATACCATAGCCATGTGCTTTATCAAATACGTTTCATTTGCTTTACCTTGTTTGTAAGCCAATGTACCCGTAGAGCTGTAAACAGCCAGCAAAGACAATACCGATAGTACTATGACAATAAGCCATATCCAACGGTCGCCTTTTACATTATTGAGTATTTGATTCATGCCTTGTTTATTGTTGTGATTCCACAGATTCTTTGTCTTGATTCTTGACTCTGACTTCTTATTTTTTGTATTACAACTCTTTTACTGCTTCCTTAAATTGCCTGCCTCTGTCTTCATAATTCTTAAACAGATCAAAGCTTGCGCATGCAGGTGATAACAATACAGTATCGCCTTTTTCTGCCAAATGGTATGCTATCTGTGCAGCTTCTGCAGCCGATGATGTGTTTACTATTATCTCTACATCGTCTTCAAATGCATCATGTATGCGTTTATTATCTTTACCTAAACATACTATAGCCTTTACTTTTTGCTTAACCAATTGTTTAAGCATGCTGTAATCGTTGCCTTTGTCAACACCGCCCATTATTAAAACCACATCAGTTGTCATGCTTTCAAGAGCATACCAGGTAGAGTTTACGTTGGTAGCTTTTGAATCATTAATAAAGCTGATGCCTGATATTTTACCAACCGACTCCAGCCTATGCTCAATATTGCGGAAGTTACCCATGCTCTCCCTCATCGTTTCGTTGCGTAGCTCAAGCACCTTGGCAACAATACCTGATGCCATTGAGTTATAGATGTTGTGCTTTCCCTGCAGGGCCAGTTCGT
>JAQBNZ010000208.1 GCA_028288285.1 Mucilaginibacter sp. | reverse complement strand
GATCAACCATCTCTTTTGTATGAAATATTTGAGCCAAGCCACTTCCCAACATGCCAAAAGCTAATAAACTTGTTGCAACCCAATAGATAATTAATTTTCTCTTTTCCATAGTGTGTTATTTTAATTTGCTTACGATGTCTTGCAACCGGTTATGTGCCATATTTATGCCTTGAGCAAAAGGTAATTGCAGCATTTGGTCTCTGAGTGCGACTGATTTATATACGATATGCATATGGAGTTTGCTGGTGTCGTCAGTGAGTTTTTCAAATTCTAAGAACTCAAGCTGGACGGCAAAAGGCGTATTCTCCATTTCAAATGTCCGTGTGATTTTTTGGTTCGGGCTAAACTCGTGGATTACCCCATTGAACCCGTATTGGTTTCCTTTAACATCGGTTGTTTCAAATTGGTAACTCCCGTGCTTTTTATTTTCAAGTTTCAGCACTTTCGTTTCCATCCATTGCTCAACAATTTCGGGCTCTACATACGCTTTAAAAAGTAATTCCAATGGCAAATCAAATTCCCTTGTAATCACTAATTCCTGTTTGCCGTCTTCGGCACTAATTTTTGTTTTTTGTTCCATGTTATTCTATTTTTTTGTTTTGTATTTTTTCATTATGGTTTCTAATTTATTAAACCTGTCATCCCACATTTTGCGGAATGGTTCAATAAAGTCGGCTACTTCTTTCATTTTTTTTGCATTGATGTGATAATAAATCTCCCTGCCGTTTTGCTCTTGTTTAAGCAATTCGCACTCGGTTAGTATTTGCAAGTGCTTTGAAACTGTCGGTCGCGCTGTGTCAAAGTTTGAGGCTATTGCGCCTGCTGTCATGGTTTGTGAGGCTACCAATAGAAGTATAGCCCTTCTTGTCGGGTCTGCTATGGCTTGAAATACGTCTCGTCTTAAATTCATTGTGTAGCTATTTGGCTACAAATGTATATGTAGTTATTTAACTACGCAAGTTCTTTTTGCGATTTTTCTAACGGATGTTTTTGCGTGTTGTCAGCTGTAAGTGATTGTCAGCCGTTATTTTTCTAAAAGTCAGCGAAGAACTATCCCACGAAAGTTGGTTGAGAGATGTTGTAGTGTTGAAGTTTAGTTGTGTCTGCTGAATAGTTAAGCGTCAGGGGCAGTCAAGGTCTGATTTTTACCTCGGTTACCCAGATACCACAAGCAGAATGAGAGGCTAAAGAGCATCTATGCCAAAGAAGCTGCATAGCTTTCATTTAAAAAAATGAAGGAAATATATGCCAGGTTAAACGTGGAACTGCCGCAAATGGTGATCGAGGTGTTTATAAGCGATCAGGCCGCCCTGCTGACTGCTTAGCTGGCCAAAAAAAGGATGCAGGAAGCCAGCGTCGGAACAACATGCGTGTTCTTCGATCAGATTGATCAGTTTAGTCTTTTCAGCTGCTACGTCGCCGTCACCGGTGATCTTAAACCCAGGCACTGTCGGCAGATTGGGCTTCATGGACTCATCCTTCAGCATATCCTTTAAGGCGATCTTACCAAACAAACGCCCCAGAAAGGACTGTTTATATAGCTGTTTGCCCAGAGCCATCTCTTCCCACAGCATGCAATGTCGCAGCATCTGAGAAACGGTCATTCGGCCCCATTGGGGCTGGCGGTGCTCATCAAGAGTTTGGATCCTGGCTATTAATTCGTTTCGGTTGGTTTGATCAAACAGGGTTTTAATCGGCATAAATTGTAATTGACTCAAGTCAAAGTTAATTGTTTCAAGAGGAAATAAAAATAGCTTTAATCTCCCTATTTAAAAGACATTAAATATTAAATTTTCGGCAAAAAATTGAATGTAGTGCGATTGTAGGGCCTTTTTACTATTAAAAATCATTTTTTTTTTATATTCTTGCTATCGCAATTGGTACTATATACTCTTAGGATATGAGAAATCAGATTTTAATATAACTCAAACCACGAGTTATGGTACTATAGCAAATACTATGTCTTCCATTAGATAACTATACACAAACCGATCAACGTAATAACATACATGATTGTTTGGCTCCGTCATAATAGTTATGAAAATATGAATCTGTTAGTATATTTAACTTAACAGATCAAAATATTAAGACAAGTGTTCCGTTTTTTGTCAGATCAAACGTTATTTATTAATATAAATTTTATTCACTCAATGAACCTCAAAAACGGCATCCGAAAAGCTATAACTCATGCTTCACGTTATTTTCATTCACATTTATTGAAGTTTATTGCTGTAGGGGCATTGCTTGCTTTCATGGGCTTTTCGTGGAGTAGCACTCAATTAAAACCATTACCTGCCAATGTTGATAAGGGCGGACTTTTTTTGCCAGGCGGCTTTGAGTCGCTGGTTGTTGTTGATAGTTTAAAGGGCCAGGCCAGGCATATCGCTGTTAATACAAACGGCGATATTTATGTAAAAGCCAGAAATCATAAGTTAAATAGCGGTTATGGTAACATTGCATTAAGAGACACGAATGGTGATGGTAAAGCCGATATTATAATCCCTTTTGGTAAATATGATGGCCACACTTACGGGACAGCCATGCGGATCCATGACGGCTACCTGTATTTCAGTTCAGAACTGATGGTTTATAGAATGAAACTTAAACGTGGGCAATTGGTTCCCGACAGCCAAATGGATACAATAGTTATTGACAACCCGCCTTATCACGAACATCAGACCAAACCAATTGCTTTTGATAATAAAGGGCACATATATGTAGGCTGGGGAGCCGGATCTAACGCGGGTCAGGTAAAGAACCGTCAACCTGGCTCTCCTGGCATTGGCGATGATTCGACCGGCAATCGTAATCCCTGGTTAGAAGATCATGGTGGCATCTGGATGTTCGACGCCAATAAAACCAATCAGCACCAAACTGATGGAGTAAGATATGCCACAGGATTAAGAAGTATTGTCGCCCTTGATTGGGACCCTAAAAGTAAATCGCTGTACACGATCAATCATGGTCGCGACGATCTACGTATGTTGTGGCCCGATATTTACACTCCATGGGAAAGTGCAATGTTGCCTGCTGAAGAGTTTTTTAGAGTTAATGAAGGTCTTGATGGTGGATGGCCTTATTATTATTACGATCAGCTTAAGGAGAAGAAGGTGCTTAACCCCGAGTTTGGCGGTGATAAAGCTAAAGAAGGCAATGGCGCAAAACTAACAAAGCCGCTCATGGGTTTTCCAGGGCATTTTGCTCCTAACGACCTGTTGTTTTATAGAGGAAAGCAGTTTCCGGCCCGTTACAAAAATGGCGCTTTTATTGCTTTCCATGGTGCTACCGACCGGGCGCCTTATCCGCAGGCAGGCTACACCATATTATTTGTTCCGTTTAAAGATGGCCAGCCTTCCGGCCCCTGGGAAGTTTTTGCAGATGGCTTTGCCGGAGTTGATCCTATTATAAATGTAAGCAATGCCGTATACCGCCCTATGGGTTTGGCCGAGGGGCCTGACGGTTCTTTATATGTGAGCGATACCGAAAAAGGAAAAATATGGCGTATTATGTATAAAGGTGATAAAAAAGCTTTCGGCATGGCTCAACTTGCAGCCATGGAAAAACGTAAAATGACGGCATCAAATATTAAAACACCTGATGAAATTAAAGATAACCTTTTTAAAGATCTGCCTAAGTCATCTGCTGTGTATAGCACCTACTGCATAGCATGCCATCAAAGCGATGGTAAAGGCGATGGAAACCGTTTCCCTCCGTTAGCACAATCAGAATGGGTAAATTATGATAATAAAAGGTTGATTAACGTGGTACTTAACGGACTGAAAGGACCTGTGCAGGTAAAAGGGCTTCCTTATAATGAAGTGATGCCCGCACATGGCAGTTTTTTATCTGATGCGCAGGTAGCTGAAGTGCTCACCTACATAAAATCAAATTTCAATAATCTGCCTGGAATTGTAACACCTGAAGAAGTAAGTGCTGTTAGAAAAATGTCATCCAAATAAATATATGATCAAATCACTTTTTAACACTGCATTCAAATCAAGGCATTTATTACTGCCGGTAATGTTTATAGCTGTTGCAATAAATTCGAATGCACAATCTCGGGATACTGCCGCACTTTTTAAGTCTGCCCTGTTTACGCCGGTTAAAAGCTTCACTAATGGAGTAGAAGGGCCCGCGGTTGATAAAGAGGGCAATATTTACGCGGTTAACTTTGAGCATGATGGTAGTATTGGCAAAATGACGCCCGATGGAAAAACCAGCATATTTATTGATTTACCAAAAGGAAGTATTGGAAATGGGATAAGGTTTGACAGTCATGGTAATATGCTTATTGCAGATTATACCCAGCACAATATTATTAAAGTAAATATGGTCACCAAACAGCAAAGTATTTTTGCCCATGAGGCTGTAATGAGCCAGCCAAATGATATTGCTATAGATAATAAAGACAGGATTTACGCTAGCGACCCAAACTGGAAAGCCGGAACAGGTAAGATATGGCGCATTGATACGGATGGCAAAGTAACGCTTTTAGACAGTATGGCTACCGTTAACGGGATAGACATAAGCCCCGATAATCGCACCCTATATGTAAACGAAAAGCTTAAAATATGGGCTTATGATCTTTCATCCAAAGGTACAATAAGTAACAAACGACTTGTGACCGAATTTACGGATTTTGGGATGGATGGATTAAGATGTGATATAAAAGGCAATATTTACCAGGCACGGTTTGGCAAAGGAACAATAGCTAAAGTATCACCCGACGGAAAAATAATCCAAGAAATAACACTCAAAGGTAAGAAGCCCACCAATGTTGCTTTTGGCGGCCCTGATGGCAGAACCATGTATGTTACTTTGCAGGACCAGGGCAACCTGGAAACTTTTAGGGTAAATGCCCCTGGCCGTGAATGGAAAATGTCTAAAAACCAGAAATAGAGAGATATGAAACTTAAAATTTTAATAATTGGCACCTTATGTATTGTATTTACAGCTATCACCTGCCATACCTTTGCCCAGGTAAAAAAAACAAGTACTACAAAAAAAGCAGCTGCCTCAGTAGCTAAAACAACAGCTATACCGGCGTTTGCCACAGTGCAGGAAATAGAAGATGGTAAAGGCCTTATTGCAAAATCTGATTGCCTGGCATGCCACAATACAGAAAAAAAGCTGGTAGGCCCTGCTTATATTGCTGTAGCCGAAAAATATCCTCAAAATCAAAATACTGTAAATACACTTTCGCAAAAAATAATTAGTGGTGGCAGTGGTGTATGGGGAGCCGTTCCAATGGCCCCGCATCCTACAATTACACTTGCCGATGCTAATAAAATGATAAAGTATATTCTAACATTAAAGAATACCCCAGGCAGCTTAAAATAAGCACGTTTAACGATAGCAAAAATTAATATACATTAATCAATAAAACTTAAAACAACATGGAAAAAAGAAGATCTACCTTGAAAAAACTGCTGGCCTCAATAGTTGGATTATCCGTATTTGGAATAAGTAAAGATGCAATGGCCGCATCTGCTGAAGAAAAGGTGGCTAACAATGTAACAACATTTCAGGATGTACCTTTATTTTCCGGTTCAACCAAACTGGGTAATATGGTTTTTGTAGCCGGTAAAGGGGCACATACTGAGCCGTTTGAAATTAAGGCACACACCGAAATTGTACTGAAAGAGCTGGAAAAAGAACTGATAAAAGCAGGTTCGTCCATGGAAAAAGTGCTTAAAGTGACTGTTTTCCTGAATGATATTGCAGACTACAAGGGTATGAACGAGGTTTATAAAGGCCGCTTTGGCAAAAATCCACCTGTGCGTACCACTATTGCCGTAGCAAAAGGAGGTGTACCCGGTGATTCATTGGTAGAGATGGATTGTATAGCTTACATATAAACAATTATTGAAATGCAGAGATATCTAAAAGTCTACCATATTGTCATTAATAAGTGCCCTGATGAGCAAGGCCGTTCTGTTGGAGCTGCTACCAATCAGGATTAGCAGCAGCTGACACCGGAGTATTGGTCGGTTAAGACCACGATAAAAAAGACGTCGCTTCCCGGAGCGACTATCGTTATCGATCAATAATATTTTAGGTATAGGAGCTAATGAAAGGCTTACCACAGCCTAATTGGATCTATCAAACTTCGTTACAACAAAACGAGATGTTTGTATTTGGCTTGACGGAAGAGGAATTAAATCTCGCTATTGATGCTAATAACCACGCATTTATCAGCAAGCATTTATATCGTACACAAAAAATGTCCAAAAAATCATCAGGTGCAATTGATCTTTGGTTTAGGCATCATTTGGAAACAAACTTGATGATACTGCAATAGCCAAAGATTTGAAAAAATTTGTAAACATTGCAAGTCTAGGTGCGATGAATGGCATAAAAGTTAAAGTCAACAATATAGGTCAAATTGTAAAAGTTTAATCTTATGCAAACCCTTCAATTCAAAATTCAAATTCAAGATATCCAAAAGCCACCGGTTTGGCGTCGAGTGCTTGTGCCGGACGATATAACTTTTGATGAGTTCCATCAAATTATTCAGACTGCATTTGGTTGGGAAGATTGCCATTTGTACCAATTCTCAAAAAATGGGTGGTCTTCAGAATTGATTTATAAGATTCCCGATGAATACGATGATGATGAAACAACCCAAGACAGCAGGATAACCTTTCTTTCGGAAGTGTTTACTATAGCTAAACAAACTTTCGCTTATATATACGATTTTGGTGACAATTGGAAACATTACATTATTTTGGAAGAAATATCTGATACAGGGAAAACTATACCTATGTGTTTGGCAGGCAAAGGTGCATGCCCTCCCGAAGATTGCGGCGGTATACCAGCTATTATAACTTGATCGAAATATTAAGCAACCCAAAAGATCCGGAATATAAAGGGATGAAAAATTGGCTCGGTCTTAAAAAAGATGAAAATTGGGATGTGAATGCTTTTGATATTACAGCGATAAATGAGAAACTTAAAAACAAGTAAACTATAGTCCAGAAGAGATAACTGGGACAATTGAAGGTGTTATTTTAAAACAATATAATAAAAAATAGTCTTTGATTTTAGGTGATTAACTAAGCCTGATTTCTATGAAAAGTAAAGAGGGATTAAATTTACTGCAATACTGGCGTAATACCCTTGCCGACGCTGCGCGGGTTGTGATCGAGGTGGAAAAAACTTTACATCAGCGGCAGGTGCAATTGGATCTAACGAGAGGCTTGGTGGAGCCGAAGCAGGCTCTATCCCTGGTACTGGCATTGGAAAAGCGGATGAATGAAGATAAGGGGCGGCTTAAGCAAGATGATCCGGCTTTGGCGATTCTTGAAGAAATACCGGTATTTATTGCACCGTTTCGGGTGAGCCCGGTGCCGGAGTTTACACAGCTAACGGGGGAAACTGGTGTTTTTTATCCATTCTGGATTCGGGCGGTGTTGAACAAAGATGGTCGTTTAAAGCCAGATGAGGATACTTTTCCCTATATCCCCCGAGCTTATCTCGAACCACAGGTAAACCAGGAAATTAATTATACTTTTTCGGATGTGGACCGTGTGGACCAAGCTTTTGGCCATCCTTTTAACGGGGAACCAATTTGGGTGCATTATCTCCAATATATCCGGGTCACGTTTAAGGCGATCATAGGGCAGTCGCTTGATGCATATGCGCCGGAGAATTTTGCAATTACACCGGAGTATACCATCGTGGTGAATGATGCCCTAAGAGGGGCTGCTGACGGGATCATCGGACTTTATGACTACATCATTCAGCAGGAAGATCTTCCTGCGACGTTGAACACTCTTGCTGAACATAGGGAAACGCCGCTCAAACCTGTACTATCGGCTGGAGCTTTTGAAAAAGCTTCGGCAGCACACTTGGGACAGATGGCTTTTGAGTTTCCTTTGTCAAAATCCCAGCGTATAAGTTTATACCATTATACAACCCTGGGCCATGGCAATATCTTGGCTATTAACGGGCCGCCGGGGACGGGGAAGACCACCTTTCTGCAAAGTGTGGTAGCAACAGAAGTGGTGCGGAGCGCCATTGCAGGCGATAAGCCGGCAGTGATCCTGGCTTGTTCGGCCAATAACCAGGCGGTGACAAATATCATTGACAGCTTCTCCAATATCAAACAAAAAGCCGGTCAGCTGTATGAGCGCTGGCTGCCAAAGCTGGCTGGCTTTGGTTTATACCTACCTGGTGCGAACAGAGAAGTGCCGTCGCATATTCCTGTGATCAAGCGCGTGTCGAGTAAATTGAGCGGTGCGCACACCGACAAAGAAAATGAGACTTATTTAAATAGTGCAGAAGCCTATTATATCACCCGATCAGGCCAGCCAGGTTTGGATGTGTCGGCCATTGTAAAAAGTTTACAAAAAACTTTAAAAAATCAGCTGAAAACGCTGACGGATGGTATAGACCTATGGCAAGAATACCGTCAATTGGCTGCACGTTTGCCTGAACTCGATCAATACAGTATTGCTGAACTTGAAAAAGAACTGAAAGCCCTGGAGCTTAGCTTCAGCAATTATTTGGATGCAGAATCTATTTGGCTGAAAATATTTTCCTTTTTGAATTTTGTCAAGGAGAAGCGCGCTACCCGAGCTAAGCAACTTTTCCGAGATTGCCCGGTTAATTACGATACTATTGACTTTTACCTTGTCAAATCCATTCAACAGTTTTTTGACGAAAAACTGAAATTAATCCAGCAGATCAAAAAGGCTCAAAAGGATTGGCTGGCTTGGCAGAAAAAAGCCGGACTGGATACCGATCCGTCCCAAACTGCTTTCTATGAACAACTGGAAAAAGGCCTGAAATATGATATGTTCTATACCGCTGTGCATTACTGGGAAGGTCGTTGGCTGATGGCCACCAGATCTGCCGTGGAGGAAGAACGACTCAGCCGGAATGGGGAAGGGGCGGCCAAAGAACGGTGGGAGCGGTTTGCCATGCTGACACCCTGTTTTGTGTCGACCTTTTACATGGCGCCTAAGTTTTTCAGCTATTCTAAATTTATCCACTCGGACGCTGGTAAGAACATATATGAGACACCACCTTTACTGGATTTTATTGATCTATTGATTGTGGATGAAGCCGGGCAGGTATCGCCCGAGATCGGCGCCGCGACCTTTGCTTTAGCGCAAAAAGCTTTGGTAGTGGGGGATATTCTCCAGATCGAACCGGTCTGGAATGTGCCTAAAAAAGTTGATCAGGCCAACCTCCACCGTTACAATGTGATCAAAAGTTTGAATGACCAGGTTGCCATCGAAACACTTTACGCCAAAGGCTTTCTTTGCAGTTCCGGTAGCATCATGCGGCTTGCGCAAAAAGCCTCGCCTTATCATTTACACCCTAAACAAGCCCGCGGCATGCTTCTTACCGAGCACCGCCGTTGCTTTGATGAAATCATTAGCTATTGCAATAATTTAGCCTACAATGGCCTACTTGAACCAATGAAAGGGCCAGCTAAAAACACCTTATTGCCACCGCTGCAATATATTCCGACAACCGGCCAGTCCAAAGTCAGCGGCACCAGCCGTGCCAATCTTGATGAAGCGCTGGCTATCGTCCAATGGCTCCTGGTTAACCAGCAGGCGCTTCAGGTACACTATCAATTACCGCTCAAAGACATTGTTGCCATCGTTACCCCCTTTACTGGTCAGAAATTCACTTTACGGACCGCCCTTCGCCAGGCCAACATCAGCCTGAATGGCCTTACTATCGGTACTGTCCACGCTCTTCAAGGAGCAGAACGACCAGTTATTTTGTTTTCTTCTACCTATGGATCAAATAATATTGAGAAGAGCTATTTCTTTGATGCTGGCGTAAATATGTTAAATGTTGCAGTATCTCGAGCAAAAGACTCGTTTATTTTATTCGGCTGTGAAGAAATTTTTAGGCGAAAAGGAAATGCACCTTCTATGCTGTTGTACAATTATATTAAAACTATAGCTAAACTATAACCAAGTAATATGAAAGCAACAAAAAGAAAAGCAAAAAGAATAGTAGACCGTTCTATAAAAAAGAAAGTTATGGATAAAATATCTATGCGGGTAGTGAGGAAGCGCTATTAAATAAAGTTGTAGAAATAATTGTTAAGATAATTAAGAAAGAGGTTGGTTTATAGTGAGGTAAGGTGTTCAATGGTGCAATATTACAACAGCATGGGGATAAGAAATAGTTCTGTCTAAGTACTCCAAACAATACAAATATCCGAACGTTTTTAGAGGATATACAGCTTTTAGGGTGTTTAGTCGCATAAAATAAGATAGGGGACGGGAAGATTATTCAACCGCTTTTAAGTGGGTAATTTACTAAGGATTCTTCTATAATAAAGTTAATAACACGCAATATATGGCCGCTGTTATGATTCTTTAGCTTTATCTGTAATTTTTTTCACAAATTCTGTTTTTGCAATTCGGTACGCCACCCTTTCTTAAGTGGGGAATTTTTTCGCATTATGCGGAAAAGGCACCTCCTTGCTGCGCCTGTTTGTCGTCCTGCTTACTGAGAATTTGGTTGGATTGCTTTTTGTTGAGGGGTATCCAGTGCTGCGTATTATTACTGATGCCGGTAAGCAGATCAGACAAAGAATTCAACAATGAAACCGATATACATAATTTTATTATTCTTGTTATTAACAAGCTGTTTAAAGACTAACATCACACCCGTATCTTTAAAAAGCAATACCGGCACTATTAAAGTTGATTCATTAAGCAGCAATGCCGGCACTACGCAAGTTGCTACATTAAATACTTACGACTGGTATAACGGAACAAAAGGCAACGCATTGATACAGGTTACCTGTAACGACTGCAACGCAATAGCGACCATAGGCAATGTTACTATACCATTTATATTTAACGAGCAGGGGGTAGGACAACTTAAATATACTCCGGCACCCGGCCTGGTAGTTTATATAGCTGTTTGTCCGAAGGGCGTTAAAGCAATCAAAGCTGAAATTTTTGATGCAGTAAACACTTCATTATACACTTATTCCGGTGTCAGCGGTAATTGGAATAACACTTATATTATTAAATAAATAACGCCAAAAACTAAAACTGCATAACGGTTTAAGCTCAAAGGAAGCAACTTAGCATTTATTTTTTTCGGATCGCGGTAGCAATCGCTGCGCTGATCGTACAACAAAAAAGCCCGGTATTATTCATACCAACTCCTTTTTAGAGTTGTTTAGCACAAAAAAAGAAAGGCTAAAGTAAAAAAATAAGAGTTTGATTTTAAATTGTTACCCCTCGCTTTTGACCAATGCAAATGGTCGCAAAATACCCCTCATATTGTCACGATTGCCCCTTGTGCGGGTACCTCGTCCGTTTTAACTTTGAAAAACCATTAAACTAATAACAAACAAAATGAGAAAGATCAGGATCTTCGAACATATCTCGCTGGACGGCGTGATCGAGCAGGACGAAGGCTACGAGTATGGCGCATGGACGACACCGTATCGAAGCCCGGCTGGGCTGGAGGCCGTCATCGAGGCACACGGCACGAGCTTTGATCTGCTGCTTGGCCGCCGCACCTACGATATCTGGGCCGGCTACTGGCCGAAGGCCGGGAACAGTCCGATGGCGGACAGTCTGAACGTCGCGACTAAATACGTCGCTACCCACAGGCCTGACAGCTTGGAATGGGGGCCGGTAAAGGACTTAGGCGAGGACATCATAGAGGGTGTGCGCGGTCTCAAGTCAACGGACGGCCCGGATCTGGTCCTCTGGGGAAGTTCGACGCTGACGTCCGTGTTGCTCGACAAGGGACTGGTCGATGAGGTTGTGCTAATCGTCTATCCGGTCTTGCTGGGTCGGGGCAAACGTTTATTTTCGGACAGCTTTGACGCGCGCGAACTCGCTTTCGTTAGTACAATGACCACGCCAACAGGTGTGCTCCTCAATACTTACCGACATGTGGGCTCGCTGAAAACCTAATTTTTCGCCGATGCGGGCGGCTGAGCGGACGACAAGTCTATTAATTATCGGTTTATCCAGCCTATGGCCGGTATTATTACCACATTTTCTGGCGCGAGAATGACGGGCATGGCATGCAGGCAAAGGCTTCTCGTGATCGAAACATATGCCTAAAGTCACGAGAGCTCAACGCTTTAGTCCTGTGCTGCATTCTCGCGCCAGACGGGGCACCCCTTTTAACTGTGTTTTTAAGCCTCAAATTATTTTATGACCTTTACCAAGTGATAGTTCCACCTAAATTAACACTCGACCAAATAAATGATATCTTAACCATTTTAGATGGTAATATTGATTTATTAAGCGATAAAGAACTTCACAACTATGTGAATCAAATTACTATTGGCCTACCTTTTCAAACTCTAAACTTTGAAAAGGGTTTCTTATATCGAGGGAGGCAAATGAAGGCGATGTACTTTTTACTAATATGACAGATTTATGGTATCCGCCATTGGATTGTGTTAAATGTAATCGCTTTAATGATGCCGAGACACAGATACTATACGTTGCTGAGTCGAAATCCACAGTCATTGATGAAGTAAAACCGGCACCAGGTTCACTTTTAACTTTAATAACCTATCAGGCAATTGCTCGAATAAATACATTGCCAATAGGTATCAAATCGGGTGTAACGAAGACAAAATTGTTTGATACACAGTATTTACAGAGTCTCGTGTTGGGTAAAATGAAAATTTTAAATAATAACCCCAGCTACATGTTAATAGATCAAACCATAAACGATTATCTATATAAGCATGTTACTAAAGAAAACAAGACAGCAGATCCAAAGGAATATAGATTCACAAATATTTACGGAAACCATTTTTTAAAGGCCCCTGTTGATGGTTTATTATATCCAAGCATTTCAAGAAAGTTATTTGATATAAACATGGCTCTTAAACCTGATTCAGTTAAAAAGTTAAACATAATTCAAGTTGACGTGGTTAAAATAAGTGATAAGATTCCTTATCAATTTGAATTCGTTGCATGTTCAAATGAATTCGAAAGCGATGGTGAAATTATCTACAATGACAAATGCAGGAGTTTTGATGAAATGGCGAGGATTTTGAAGTAAAAGGAGCATTCAGCCTATGGCCGGTATTATCGCCGAACCATCAAAAACAAAAAGCCCGATGCGGACATGCATCGGGCTTCTGTACAGAGAGCGTGAAATTAATTGAACACATTTATGGCTTCATGATGATTGTAGAGCGGATTTTAGCAAAATATGATCAGAAAAATTCGGAGGATAAAGGTGAATAATTGTTGTGATTTTTCTTTT
>JAQBNZ010000205.1 GCA_028288285.1 Mucilaginibacter sp. | reverse complement strand
AAAACCAATGCTCACGTAAGGAAGAGGTTTACCGGTGACTGCATCAATTATTGAACCGGTTACAGAAGTAGTCGCTGCAGAATTATTTTTAATAAGCGTATCTTTTTGTTGCGCTTTACAGGTATTACACGTGAATAAGAGCAAAATTATAGCCATATTTATTATGCTAACAGCCAATATCGACTCATGGAACTTTATATGGGAGACTAAGAGCTTCATTGGGTGAAAAGTAGTTTGCAATTCTGTAATAAGTTTGAAAAATGCAGCGCTACTCACATAAAAGATGTATTTTAACAATTTGTTAACACACAGTTTCAATCATCTTAACATTTTTTAATATTATTCAAGTTGTTGACTAAACTTTTTGGTTAAGTATAAATCGTGATAAAAAAGTCAACTTGCATTTATAAGCCAGCGGTATAGGGTCGAATAGACTCTAATTTCCAAGGTAAATGCCGCGAAGAGTACGCGGTCACTGCACGAGAATCCAAAAAGACATGTGCTAAGGTTTAAGGGCCTAACCTTCAGCCCCGTTGTTAAATTTATAAAGGATTTTATAGTAGCGGCCCATCGTTTAATTCAATTACCTGGTTACTTCTTTTTAGCAAAATCCTTATTGTGTGTAACCGTAATGACAGTCTGACCATTGTCGACCGATAATTGTTTGAAAATATCAAACACAATGGATGTCTTTCATGAGTCCAGATTCCTGGTAGGTTCATTACCTATAATGATGGACGAATAATTAATTAACGCCCGCGCAATTGCTAATAAAGGCTTGCCTTGACAGATGAATGGGCTCATTGATTTTCCAATATCATGTGGAAGTTCTTTTTGAAGTCTTCATCATAAATCAGTTTGTACTCTTTAAGGAAGCTCTCGTATGTGGATTTTGCTAAAGAATGTTTTCCCAGAAATACCAGTGACCGACATTTAATAATCATAGCTTCTTCGCTTACTGAATCAAAAACGAAGATGCAATTTGCGAGCTTAATTAGAAACTCAGCGTTCTCCTCCATGTTAATTTTGCTGGCATAGGCTAATGAAATATCGACAATTTCGTTTGAAATATCTGACTTAATTGAGTCTAACCATGGATATTCAATATTTGAAAGAAAGCTTCCTCTATGTACGATTTCGATAAGATGAGCGATGCTATCCTTGTTCAACGTTTTTTGGTTCGCCACAATCTGCAGATATTCGTAATAATCCACATAAATACCCGTGTGATCGATATCTATCTTCCAGTTACCCGTATCCTTTGACAGATGTATATTGCCGACTTGCTGTAACAATCCTTTCAGTTTCGAAAGATTTGCGGACCTGTTATTCTTTGCACTGTCTTCTGACTTGTCAAACCAAAGCAGTTCGATCAGTTTTTCGGGGCTGATACCGCGTCCCGACCTCAAACTGTAAATCAAAATAACAAGGAACAGTTCTTTTAAAAGCGAGGTGAAATTTTTGATGATATCCTCGCCGTCCGCATCGAAAAGCTGTAGGTCACCGAAAAGAAAAATAGCACTCCCCTGTTTTTTTTTCGTAACGGGATGCTCAAAACTATATGTCGTAACCAAAGGATGCTCGGTGTGCATTGAAACCGGATGTTGTTCTGTTTTATTTTTCCCGGGTTTTAAGACGAACGCTTGCCTCTTTTTATATAGAATTACTAACGCAATTGTTATAATTCCTATTCCAGCGATAGTGTAGTAAATCCAATTGAGCTGTTTTATGTCCTTTGCCGCAAGACTTTTATTTTCTACCGTGTAATCCGGCGGATATAGTAAGGAATATAACTTTACCGTAGTTTGGTTATTTTCTTCTGATCTTAATAACGTGACAGCAATCAGCTTCTGGCTCAAAGGGCTGAAATAAAGATTTGCGAATGAATGGGTGTCATGAAATGCATAGGGAATAGAGTCGCCGACAATTTTATAATCCGGACGATCCAGGTAACCTTCGATTAATTTAAGATGAGAATTATAATGGTAGCTGGAAAAGATCAAAGCATTGAACGTTCGTTTTCTCTCGTTGATAACCAAAGAATTTGCAAAGACATAATCCTGTTGATGTGCCCTGAGGTCATAAATTTTCTTAAATATCTTTGTTTTGATATCAAATCTCATTAAGTCATATTGATTTTGCGGGTTGAGCATTTGTTGCCCTTTGTAACTACCGTACCCCCCTAATAAATAGACAGTCTTACCACTGTCAGCAGTACCTGCAGCTGCCAAATATCTCGGGCAAAAGTAATCGCCTTTTGCAGTGACGCTATTCCAGCTTTGATCTGGAATATGATATCGGTTGATTGTATTTTTGTAGGTGAGTTGGCCATAACCACCAATTATATATAATGAGCTATCTACCACTGAAAAGAAATTGTTGGCATGCCAGTAATCAATTGATAACGATGTAGACCGGTAATTGGCATTCCATTTTTTTAGGCCGAAATTAAACGTTGTGACTTGTTTATACTTATCTTCAATATAAAAATTATAAAGTGTGTGACTGTTGTCATTATAAATAGATTGGTTGCTGGGTAACAACTTTAATCTTCCGGAACTGTAAGGTATGCTATTAATTTTTCCATCTTTTATCGCATAAACCAACAATGAGTCAGTCCCAATGATGTATACAAGATCTTCTTTAGCGTTATAGGCAACACTGGCGGCTCCCTTAACGGTGATATTATGCAGGGAGGTCCAGTTATGGTGCATTGATCGAATCCAAAGCGGATTGGTTACCTGACCATTCTGGCCTTCAATAATTTCATAGGCAAGGTTACCTTTAGTTTCATTAAGCGGCCAAAAATAGCTGACTTTATCATCATTCAATATCCTGATATTTCGCACCTTAAACGGCGGGCAATCATTGGTGCTATAATTTAAATAATTATTGATTCCAAAAAAGATCTTGTAGAGGCTACCCTTGTTTAAATGAACCCCGTATTCTGTATACCGATGACCATTGACCTCCAGGATTAGCCTGTCTTGTTCATAATTGAATGAAAGAGTGAATTTATTCCACTGACTTAAAAGTTTTGGCTCGTCTATGCTAAATGCAATATGAGTAAAATGGTCATTAATAACCATTTTAAAATTATTTTTATCTAACAGAGAAGCATCTGACTTGAAATCGCGTTTATTGTGGATCAGATCTATATTTTTTCGCCCATTCTCAACTATCCGGAAAATGTATCCATAATAATCGTTCATCTTTGGAAGAAATGACATTTCGAATGAGATTGTAAAATTACCGGAAGGAGCATAACCCCCTTTTGGAAACAGATCGAGTGACGTCCTTTGGTCTGCTACAACATCGTGACTTAGAAAAGCCAAGCCATAGGACTGACTTTTGGCTGTTAATGTCAATAACATATTTATTAACATAATTAACAAGCTAAAAGAAAAACACTTTCGGATCATAACATCAGGTAACTGCAAAAATGTACTAAATTGTTCGTGTGGTTATTCCACGACTTAAGCTTATAATACTACGATATCTTTTAATCAAAGATAACAGAATAAAACTTTTCACAATGTATTCCCCACCCCATATTACATTGCAACCTTAAACCATTCATAAATAAAGGATAAATTTCTGTGTGAATTGTTTTATTGATACATGTTGATCAAAAATGCATTTAATTAGTAACATGAGCTATTAGGAACTTTACTTCCTCATGAAAAAATCTTTGCTGATGTTTACAGTTCAAATATATGTTGACCAAGATAATACCAATTAATCCCGGCACTAAAATTCATAAAATTAAAAAGGTACTTTATTTACTATTCTTGATTTATTAAGGAATCCTTAAGGTTCTGTTAAGGCCATTTTCTTACTTCGTAAGCTTATAAACCAAATAAACCAATTTTTTAACCAATCTAAATGAGCATGAAGAAACTTCTATGTAATTTTTTGATGGTTTGGTTCGTAGCATTAAGCTGCTATGCACAAAATCATACCATTAGGGGTAAAGTGACCGATGAAAACGGTGCCCCGATGCCAGGTGTTTCAGTTACGCTGCAGGGGACCCAGCGGCGTAACGTAACTAATCCGGGCGGTAATTTCAGTATAGATGCAAGCGGTACACAGGGCAATACGCTTGTATTTACATTTATCGGATACAGACCCAAAGAAATCAGTATTCAGGGTAAAACCTCCGTTGACGTAAAGATGGAACTTATTTCTACGCAGATGGAAGAGGTCGTGATTACCTCTCTTAATATCTCAAGAAAAAAGGCTTCGTTGGGGTATGCCCAACAAGGAGTAAATGTTAATGAGATGACAGAAGCAAGAGCCAACAACATTACTGACTTGTTAGACGGTAAGGTTTCTGGCTTGCAGCTAACAACAAGCGGCCAGCCTACAGGATCAACAAGGGTCCAGTTAAGGGGAGCTAATTCAATTACAGGCAACAATCAGCCATTATGGGTGGTTGATGGTGTGCCGATTGACAACAATGACTCAAATGGCCAAGTTGGTAACCTTGATTATGGCAACAACGCGGCGGATTTAAATCCGGATGATATTGAAAGCATTTCAGTATTGAAAGGTCCTAACGCTGCTGCCCTGTACGGATCAAAAGCAGCAAACGGCGCAATACTAATCACTACAAAAAAAGGAAAGAAAAACTCCGGATTAGGAATTACTTATAATGGCAATTATATGGCTTCGCATGTCTTACAGTATCCAGACTATCAGTACGAATACGGAGAAGGCGGCAGCGGCAGGCTGAACGGAACTCTTGTTGGAACTCCTGGGCAGGGAGTTATACAGGCAGGAAGCGGTGGAGGTCGTAACTGGGGTACAGTGCTGCTTGGTCAGCCCTATCTTTCTACAAGTGGTCAGCTAATTACTTACTCGCCTCAACCCAACAGCGTTAACACTTTATTTAAAACTGGTAGTCAGTCCGCCCAGAACATTTCGATCAGCAATGCGGACGATAAATCATCTATGCGTTTTTCATACACCCGTGCTGACGGAACTGATGTTATCGACAAACAGAATCTGGTTCAAAAAAATAATTTCCAGCTAAATGTGAGCCGGAATTTTACTCCATGGATGAAGGTGGAAACGCGTTTACAATACATACAGGAATCAGTTACAAACAGGACCTATCGTAACGAGGACCCTGCTAATCCGTTCAATTATTTCAACCAGGCGGTGCTCAGCATACCTTTGAGTAGCCTGAAACCCTGGAAAGATGCCTTCGGCAATGCCTTTAAAAGCGGAGGCTCAACCGGTATCGAAAATCCATATTGGGATATAAATGAGAACGGCAACAATGATGTTCATAACACCATGATTGGTGGCGCAACGCTAACAATCCAGTTAACCAAAGATCTGAGCTTTAGAGCACAGGAATCAGGAAATCTGCTTTGGGGAAACAGGTATACTTTTATTCAGAAAGGTTCATTGACCAATATTAACGGATCTTATTCTGAATTCCAGCAAAATAACAGGGTATGGAACAGTGAGGGATTATTTACATATAATAAACATCTCAAAAACTTTTCTATTGTTGCCAATCTGGGCGGGAACCTCCGTTCTACCAACTATTATAATACAAGCGCGAGCACGAATCAGCTGCTGGTACATGATGTGAGAAGCTTAACAAATAATGCCAGCGTAATATCTGCCAATGAAAGTTTTTCACGTTCGCAGGTGAACTCCGTGTACGGCTTGGCAAGTATCGGTTACAAAGATTTTTTATACGTTGACATTACCGGACGTAACGATTGGTCGTCAACTTTGCCTGTGGCAAACGCCTCGTTCTTTTATCCTTCGGTAAGTGGTAGCTTTGTATTTACCGAACTTTGGAAAAGCATACCGCAAAGCGTATTGAGTTTTGGTAAAATCCGGGCATCAATTGCCCGTGTAGGTAATGATACCAATCCTTATAACTTATATAATGCGTTTAACTCTTCGGGTGTGCTTAATGGCGTTAGCTTTTTAACATTTGATACCCAGTTAAAAAACAGTAGCCTGAAGCCTGAACTCACCACCTCTACCGAATTGGGTGTGGAACTTCACTTCCTTAACAACCGGTTGTCATTAGATGCTGACGTCTATAAATCAAGCACGGTTAACCAGTTGTTAACACCTTCTACCCCACCAGAGTTTGGCTATTCTACACAGATCATCAATGCGGGGAAAGTTCAGAATAAAGGACTGGAAGTTACTTTGTCAGGAACACCAATAAAGTCTAAAAACTTTAGCTGGGATGCCGTTTACAATTTTTCGGTAAATCGTAATTTAGTCGTTGCTTTAACTCCTGGCATTTCCCAGGTACAACTTGGAAGGACCGGTACCGTATTTAATTATGCAGAGGTGGGTAAATCTTTGGGTGTATTGAGAGCGGAAGATCAGCAATATTCTTCAGCCGGTTATGCAATCATCAACCCAATATCAGGCATACCATTCTATACCTCAGCAATCGCTGGTTATGTACCTATTGCCGGGTATGCAAGCCCCAGGGCACTAATGTCATTTGGCTCGACATTTAGGTATAAACAATTTAGTTTCAACTTTTTAGCATCGGCGCGCATCGGCGGTTCTTTATATTCGGGCACCAACTTTCGGAACTATGTAGCCGGGGTAGCAGCTGCAACCACTGGCGGGCGAGCCGAATACCTGTTCAGCGATGGTGTTTTGGGTGAGAATGCCAATGAGCGGGCAGGATTAACTTCGATTTTAAATAAGGTTTATCCCGACAACCGCGTTAAAGGGTCTATTTACCCCGGTTATTTCCCCGTTGTAGATGCCAAGGGAAATCCAATAAAAGATGCCAATGGATTTTATATCGCTGATTTGACTAAGCCAAATAATGTCTACATATCCCCACAAACTTATTGGCAGCAAACCAGTCACGTATCTCATCTTTATACCTATGATGCCTCGTATGTGAAGCTTACCCAGGTGATTCTGACCTACGCATTTTCTCCAAGGTTGTTGAAAGGAACCTTGTTCAGGACGGCCAGCATTTCAGCAGTAGGCCGAAACATTTGGACAATATTTCAGAATACTCCAAAAGGCATTGATCCGGAATCAGCTGCATTCTCAGGGAACGCTCAGGGAATTGAACAAGGCGGTTCCTTACCGTATGCAACTTATGGTCTTGACTTAAAATTTTCATTATAATATCATGAAAAAGAAAATTATTTATTTAGCCGTGCTGTTGTCTATGATTACAGTAGCGTGTACAAAAAACTTCCCTAAAATTAATACGAATCCAGGCTCGTTTTTAGCTGCGGAACCCGAAGCGGTGTTACCTGGCGTGTTTTTAGCGACCATTAACCGTTTTGAGCTAAACAATATCAGAACACTTTGGGAATACTCTCATTTAGTTGATCCTTCGGGCCGGTATAACGTTGGAGAAGATGGTATCTGGAGCACAATGTATGTCAATGCACTGGGTAATACCACTCAGTTGAAAAAGCTTTACGGAGGCAACACGGCATATGTTAACCGTATGGCTATCACAGATATTTGGGAATGTTATATATACGCCTACCTGGTCGGTACTTATGGTCCGGTGCCTTACAGTCACATGGGTGACACGAGTAATCCGGCCGTGGAATACGACGATGAGAACACCATTTACACTTCATTACTGTCAAGGTTAAAGGCCGATGCCGCGGCAATCAAAATAACCGGCGGGGATCCATTCACCTCCGATCCGATTTTTGCAGGAGACATGAGTAAATGGATTAAGTTCGCTAATTCCCTCAGGCTGCGTACCGCTTTAACTTGTCAGGTTAATTTACCTGAGGTGGCGGCGGCGGCTATCAAAGAGGTGATGGCGAATGAAAGCAATCTGATCAGTTCTGATGCCGACGATCCCAAACTAAATTACGGCACAGCAGTAGGCAGTCAGTCTCAGTATAATGTGCAGTTGGTCCAGGGAACATCCTTTCTTGGTACCGGAGCACCGGTAATGAGTGATTACCTGTTCACCTATTTCCGTTCCTATAAAGATCCCAGGATAGATGCCTATTTCCTGAAAGCGGCAACACCTTTTAACATTACAGACACGTTAACCAGTACAAAGAGCGCGTTGCATTATATTGTTTCTTACCCTATACCACATCTTGGACAGCCAAAATCGTTCAGTGTACTCCCCAACTGGAGTTTGACTTCCCCGGCAGATCCGACTGGTGTCTCTCCCTTTAATGGTGCACAGGTGCCAAAGAATTACAGCACACTCCAAACAGCTTTAACAGCGCAAAACCGCCCATTTTATATCATGACCTACGCTGAAGTGTGCTTTATGAAGGCTGAGGCCAGCTTAAAGGGATATGGCGGCGCACTAACACCTGACGCCTACTATTATGCTGGGATTAATGCAAATTTTGCTTTT
This sequence comes from Mucilaginibacter sp., assembly GCA_028288285.1. Classification (GTDB taxonomy): domain Bacteria; phylum Bacteroidota; class Bacteroidia; order Sphingobacteriales; family Sphingobacteriaceae; genus Mucilaginibacter. The sequence goes on along the minus strand of JAQBNZ010000205.1, from coordinate 27,198 downwards.
TGGGGTCTAACTCAGCCGCAGGCTACTGCTTATCAAAACCAAAATGGAATTAAATGGGGAACTGCGGGACGTGGTTTTAATTATGACCTTGGTTTTATCAATACCAGCATTCCTGCAAATAATCTAACTAAAATATGGATACAGCAGTGGATGAATTATTTTGATGATGGCGGGTTTGAAGCCTGGTTACTGCAAAGACGTACACAAAACCTGGTATTGCCACCTCACACAGCCCCTGGAACGGTGACTGGAATAACCACCCCTTATCTTAACCTTCCGGACCGCTTTACCTATCCTCAAAGTACTGAAGCGACCGTTAATCCGACTGGTTACATTAATGGATTAAAACTATTAGGCGGGCCTGATCAAATTAACACCCGACTGAAAATAGAACCTGCTTATACACCGATAGACTGGACCAAGGTTTTGCCATTTTATGATCAAACTTTTGTGCAAAAATGGTACGGACCAAACATTGAGGATCTCACCGCTGCAGGAATAAAATACACCGTATTGTCCACTTATTAACAGAAGAAGAAAAAAATTAGACATGAAAAGTAAAAATATATTTAAATACGGCTGGATAGCTTTATTTGTAATGGTAAGCCTGTATTCGTGCTCAAAAAAGGCCCCTGGTCCCGAAGATAGTTTTCTGAATTATACCGTACCTGACGTGCCGGCTACCAAAAATTATACCGTTGGCGCTTTTTATTATACGTTCACTTCGTTTAATACTGCGGTTACTCAAAAGCCTAGCGTAGGCGGACCTGGTCCATATTTTTATAGTAACGGTTTTCCAAGTGTGGGTACTTCTGCCGCCCCCATACTTAAGCCTGAGATAATGGATGTGCACGTAGCCAATGCGGCAACAGCTAAAATAGACTACTTTGTCTTTTCGGTACGGTCTCCTACAATGGACAATAATAATTTTAAGGTCGACTCCAATACTATCGTATCGTTTTTGAATGCGGCTAATTCTTCTAAAATGGGTTTTGCAATTTCTTATAACCTAAATACAGGTACATTGGGCATTTCCAATACTGTAACCTTAGAAAGTAATGCGGCAAAATTGTTAGGTTTTTATAACGATTTTAAAAGGCTATCATACTGGATGACCAAAAGCAATTACCAAAAGGTAAATGGCAAATATCTCATCATCATCAATCGTGCACAGGATTTAAATTCAAACGATAACATTGCACTCTATAAACAATTACGTGACAATTTAAAAACCCTTGGGTTTGATCTGTACATTGTAGGTATGCAGGACAAATGGTCGCCGCCGGCACGTTTTTATTATCGCTTTCAAAACTGTACGGATGCGATGTATGAGGCTAACATGGGAGATGTAAATGGCGATAATGACCGATACTGGAGCTTTCCGCAGTTTTGCGACCAAAACTGGGCCTATTGGAAAACAACGGTGGAATCCTGGGGGCAGGAATTTATCCCATGCGTTATGGCTGGATATAATTACCAAATTGCTAATGCAACCAACACTAATTTGAGCGTTCAGCGTACTAATGACGGCGCATGGTACAAGAAATTTACGGACGTTGCCAAACGGAACGCTTCTAAGAGCGGACTTATTTTTGTTGACTCATTTAATAATTATTCAGTTGACAGCCAGATAGAGCCGACGGAGGCTTATGGCAATAACTTTCTTGATATCACAAGGATAGCATTTAAGATAAACTAAAGGCCATACCGATAAAAACAACGATTGCACCTATCATTTCCAAAGTTTGCCACTTTTGATAGGTGCAATTATTGCTCATCAGTTAGTTAAATTGCACTATGAAAAGTCTGTCATTTTTATTTATAGTGGTATTAAATCTGTTTGTAAACATACTCGCCTGCGGCCAGGTGAAAGTAGCTTGCATTGGTGCCAGCATCACCTACGGGGCCACCATAGAGAACCGCGAACAGAACTGCTACCCTGCACAGTTACAAAAAATGCTCGGTTCAGGTTATAAAGTGACTAATTACGGTGTAAGCGGTGCAACGCTAACACGCAACGGCAACCTGCCTTATTGGAATACCAAACAGTACAGAGCTGTATGCTCCAATCTACCGGATGTCATCGTCATTGATTTAGGCGGTAACGATGCCAAACTCATCAATCGTGCGCATTTTAACGAGTTTGATGGAGATTACCGCGACCTTATCAAATCACTCAAACAGCTTCCTTCCCATCCAAGGATCTTGATGTTATCGGCAATGATGTCTTTTGTAAAAGATACCAGCCAAATTTGGGGCGAGGTGATCGCCAAACGCATCAATCCAATGATACAACAGGTAGCCTATACAGAAAAAATAGAACTGTTGGATATGTACACACCGTTCATAAACAAAGAGGAATTATTTTCAGACAAACTGCACCCTAACAAAGAAGGTGCAGGTATTATGGCAGCGGCAGTTTATACGGAACTGACACAAAAGCGTGATAAAGCTTATAATATATTCAACAACATCAATTTGCCGTTAAAGCTATCGTCTTTTTATAGCTACGAATGCGCAGATTTCATTTTTGAAGGCCGTTCATGCAAAGTAGTACGGCCAAAACTTGCCGCCGAAGGTCATCCATGGATATGGCGTGCTCGTTTTTGGGCACATGAACCGCAAACCGATATTGCGCTTCTACAGCGCGGGTTCCACATCGTTTACTGTGATGTGGCGGAACTTTTGGGCAATGACGAGAGCATTAGCATTTGGAACAAATATTATGACCTGTTAGGTCAATCCGGCCTTTCAAAAAAAGCGGTTATGGAAGGGATGAGCCGCGGAGGTGTTTACGTTTTCAACTGGGCAGCGGCTAATCCAAACAAGGTGGCATGCGTTTATGTAGACAACCCTTTACTGAACATTCCGTCATGGGCAAAGAAATTTACTAATAAAGATGATGTGAAAGATGTAATGTTTCTGGCATTTAAAGCAGACTATCAATTGAAAAGCGATGATGACATTTTAAATTTTAAAGGTAGTCCGGTCGATAAAGTTAAAAGGATAGCCAAGGGCCATTACCCCATACTTATCTTATGTGCAGATGCTGACGAAGAGGTATCACCGCAGGATAATACCCTGCTCTTTGAACAAAAACTAAAAAAAATTAATAGGAACATTACGATAATACATAAGCCTGGTTTTAAGCACCATCCTCACAGTTTGCCAAACCCGGCACCAATCGTGGATTTTATTTTAAAAAGTACAGGTTATGCAATCTAAATCAACAAAAAATGGCCGTTAGTTTCATGCAAAGTTTCCGTAAAGACAACAATTTCTCTTAATATCCGTGTTCAACCGTCTCAAATAACTCAAGGGCCATGCTGTTTGCCGGTTCTATTACCAAATATAATACCCGGAACACTACTCTAATCCGTTTTAACAATCCACCTCTTAATAATATAGCCAATAGCAGATACTGCTGTTGGCTATTGAAAAAGCTGTTCAGTAATCCTGCACCTGGTCTGTTGACAATAAATAATAATATTACTATAGCTGGCAATCAGCATCGGTAACTACTCTATACCATACGGCCTGGAGGCTTTAGCCCGGCCAAACTCAACATTGGGCTTGCTGCCCATTATGAGCTTAACTGTTCCGCCTTTTGTAATATCTGTATGTTTGAGATAGGTATTCTTGTAAGGTTTGCCATTCAGTTCCACCCTTTGTATGTAAATATTTTCATTGCTGTTATTAACAGCAACCACAGTGAACTTTTTGCCGCCTGGTAAATTTATGGTTGCCTTGTTTACCGATGGACTGCCAAATACGTATAGCCCTGAAGCCGGAAATACCGGGTAAAATCCTATTGCCGAAAAAACCTGCCATGCCGACATTTGTCCGCAATCCTCATTACCTATAATACCATCCGGTTTATCCAGATACATTTCTTTGAGGATCGATCTCACTTTTTCAGCAGTTTTCCATTGCTTACCTGAGTAGGCATATAAATAACTGATATGGTGGCTTGGCTCGTTCCCATGTGCGTATTGGCCTATTGCTCCTGTAAGGTCGACCAGGCCACCGATTTCCGGTGCTGTTGTCAAGGAGAACAGGCTATCCAGCTTATTATTGAAAGACTGTTCGCCGCCCAATAATTTCATCAGTCCGCTTACATCCTGTGGTACCAGCCAAAGGTATTGCCAGGCATTACCTTCGGCATAAATAACATTATTGGCTTTAAGCGGATCAAAGTCGGGTTTCCAGTTTCCGTCAGATAGTTTACCTCTGAAAAAAGCATATTTGGGATCAAAATATAACTGGTAATTTTTAGCTCTTTTTAAAAAGTACCGGTAATCTTCCAATTTATTCAACTTTTTGGCCATCAGGGTTGTACTGGCATCGCCAATGGCATACTCCAGGCCTTTGGCAACAGAACGTCTTTCCTTATCGGCAGGAATAGCATGAAATGTTTTTACGTATGATAATCCCAATGAATCGCCCATGGCCGTTTTCTTAATGGCATTAAAAGCCCGCTCCGGGTCAAAGCCCTTTATTCCTTTCAAATAAGCTTCGGCAATAATCTGCATGCTGCTGATGCCTACCATGGTGCCGGTGTCATAGCCCATCAAATACCATATAGGCAGTCGTCCTTGCTCATCAGCAATTGCCAGCATGGTATTCACCATGTCACCTACCCTCTTGGGTTGAATAAGGTCATAAAGCGGATGTGCGGCGCGGTAAGTATCCCAGGTAGAAAAAATGCTATAATTAACAAACGCCGCATTTTTATAAACCCTTTTGTCCGCACCCCTATAATCGCCATTGGCATCATTAAAAATAGATGGATGAATCATGGTGTGGTACAGAGACGTATAAAAAATGCGTTTATCGGCATCGTTCATGGTTTCTACCGTTATTTTAGATAATTCGCTATTCCACTTTTCATCTGCTTTCTTTACGATGCTGTTAAAATCCCAATTGGGAATCTCTGCTGCAATATTAGCCAACGCATTATCTGCGCTAACCGGTGAAAGCCCTACCTTTAGCTTAACTTTGCCGGGTATATTTTCAAAACTAATGAGACCTTTGATGGCTTTTCCCTGCGCTTTTGTACCAGGTTGCGGGTTTTGATCGTCATACACCTTAAAATCATTGACAGGCACATCACTTTTAATGGCGAAATAAAGTCGCTGATCTTTGGCCCAGCCTTTTGAAAAACGGTACCCTTTAAAGGTATATTCATCTACCTGCTCTATAAAAGTATCATAAGATTGATCCTGATTGCCTTCTTTCAGGTCTATAATGATATGCCCTGCTTTACCATGCAGAAAATGGTATTGATGAAAGCCCACCCTTTCTGTAGCGGTTAACTCCGCATTTATGCCATAGTCGTTCAAAAGAACCGAGTAATAACCCGGGTGTACTTTTTCTGTTTGGTGCGAATAATGGGAGGCGTAACCAGATTGTGGGCTGGCCTGTGTCCCTTTATCCGTTTTGATGGGGCCAGTATAAGGCATTATCAGAATATCGCCAAGATCGCCAATTCCAGTACCACTCAAATGGGTATGAGAAAACCCAATAAGTATACTATCGCCGTAGTTGTACCCCGAATCCCAATCCCAGCCCTTAAAAATATTTTGCGGACCCAGTTGTACCATACCAAAGGGTACGTTTGCCCCAACAAATACATGACCATGCCCTCCCGAACCAATGTAGGGATCAACATAATTGGTTAAATGCTGGGCGTTGCTTTTATGTGCACACGTAAGGCAAATGAGTATAGTAAACAGGAAGGATCTCATTCCGCTTCTTTCAAAAAAGGTTTTCATAATAGCATCCTTTATTTTGTTACTTCATTGTTACTTGCAAGCTGTCCGTCTCCTGTTAAATCCAGCAGCATATTTACCAATAGTTTACCCGCTACCGGATCTGATACTGCTTTTTCCAACCGGATCTCTGATAATAGTGCTATCCCATTATCCTTTATTTTTATAATAGAGAACCCTTTTATCTGATCCAATCTTTTCATTCTGGAATTTACATCGCCTTGCAGGTATCCATGTATTTTACTAAATGTTGCCAGGGCTTCCACATTTGGATCACGGTTAATTCTAAATGCTCCGGAAATTACAGCAGGGCTTTCGCGTTTGTTGTTATTCAAGTATCGTGTTTCCAAAGGTTCAATGCCGTTAAATATGGGAGATTCGGGAATATCCATGGTAGTTATCTCGCCACTGTCTTTAAGGAAGCTTCTTATATACTCCGGATAAAGCATATGCGCTATACTACCCGATGCAGAAAATAATACTCTGCCGCCATTAGCCACAAGGCTTCTGATCTGTTTTATTTCATCAATTGTTGAAGATATCGAATCAAGCCCTGAAAATACGTAAACGTCAGCTTTTTGCTTTAATACAGCTGTTAATGTTTCTGCGGTTGTATATTTGATACCCAGATAATCAAGCGAAGGAGTAATCTTTTTATCCAGGTCAAATACGGCTACCTTTTTGCCTGCAAGTTTGGAAACATCCAATCCACTCTTATTTGCCAGCAATACATCATAACTGTTTTCTGAAATCATTTTACCGGCAACTACCAGTTTTAACAGCAGCTTCCCTTCTACCTTTTCTCCAGGTAAATTTTGAGGGATATTGATTTCCGGCTCTATCCATTGACGGGAGTAGTGCCCTACTTTGGGTACCGGCATTTTACCATTCGCCAGGCTTGCTCCTTTCTTATCTACCAACTGCCATTGCAATTCTGACGCAGGCAAGTCAATACCGTCTTCCTTGTCATCAATTATACATATCCTGGCTGGCAGCCTGGTACCCGCATAAAAATGCCTGCCCCATAACTCGGCCGATACCAGTACTGGCTGCAGCGCTTTTTGCATATCGTAATACACCGGGAAGGGTTTAATGCTATTAGGGAGATAAACATTAGTAAACCAGGTTATAAGTGCGAAATGCAGGATTCCCGCTGATTTATCTCCGGTGCGACGCAAGGTCTCTGCCAGCTCTTTGGTAATAAATGCCTGCGGTATCATGAAATATTTAGGATCACAATACTCATAGGTATACTTGCCTGCCAACGTTTGTGGATTTTGATGCACATAATTGTAAAACCGAGTTGCATGGCCGGTTTCATCAGTATAACCAGTTGACATTTCCTGGCTGATAAGCGGGCGACCTGCATTTTTATTTTTTTGCTGCCATTCGCCTTTAAAATAATCAAATATCGAGTAATCATACCAGTTCAGGTAAGCATGCGAGTCGTCTATATCCCCGTCATCAATATCCTTAAAATAATCTGCACCGAATTTTTTAACGTTCCGCTTATAGTTGGAGTCGAACACAACCGGTCTTGTCGGATCTATCACCCGCATCTGCTTTACAACATCTGATATGATCTTCATCTTTACCTTTGTACGCACGCTATCGGGATCGTTATCATAAAACTTCATCTCGTTATTTACTGTCCACAATAAAAGCGACGGATGGTTGCGGTATTTTTTCAGCAGGTCATAAAACTCGTCCTTCCATAAATCAATTACTTTTTGCTGGGGCATACTGCTTTGCAGGAATAACCAAGGCCAGCTACCCTCATAACTTACACCAATACCGTTAGCATCATAAGCGTCCATCCAGGTTTCTGTAGCAGGTACGGTGTGGGTTCGCGTAACCATTATATTACCGGCCTTCATTAGTTTGCTAAATTTATCTGCCAGCAAGCTATCATTTGGCGCCAAAGGTTGAGCTGTATGGTTAGCACCACGCAACCAGTAACGCTTGCCGTTTAAATACAGGTAATCACCTTTTGACTGAAAAGTACGGAAACCTGACCGGATGGTTTTTGAATCAATCTCCCGGTTGTTATCAGTTAGCAAACTAAACTTAAAATCATAAAGATTAGGATGCTCGGGCGACCATAATCTTGGTTTCAGCTTGCTAACAGTATAAGTAAAGGTTTTCTTTTCACCTGGTTTAAGCTCCAATTGTTTTAATGATGTGTTATTATACAATACATCTTTTTGCTTATTTCCGCTAATTCCGGTTGCTACTGAAAAGCTGGTTGGTTTATCTGTATAATTTTTTACGGTTATATCAAAATCAGCGCCTATAAGGCTGGGTTTAATAAACACATCTTCAACCCGTACCGGATCAGTAATGATCAATGATACGGGCTGCCATATTCCGGCTGGGTCATCATTAAAAAAACCGTGAGCCAAATCCTGTACCATTTTTTGTGTTACTTCCACCGTGACGGCTACCCCCGCTATCTTATCAGCATCTTTTATATTTTTCACATAATCCCTTACCACTTTTACTGTCACCAGGTTTTTTCCCGGTTTAAACAGGCCGGTTCCATCAACCTGAAAATCGCCGAACATACCAATGTGGCTGCCCGCTTTTATACCATTTATATAAACCTCGGCTACTTTAGATACCGCATCAAATGAGATCTGCAATTCCTTACCCTTAATATCATCGGGCAGATCAATCCACTGGCGGTACCAGCCTATCTTAGTCTTTTTATAGTCGAATGTATAAGCCTCACAACGGCTGGTTTCTTTTTGATAATAATTATCAGAAACGCCTTTGCTACCGGTGTTATATTTTTCACCATGCAGCCAAACTCTGATAGGGTTCCAAAAGTTTGGCACCGTCATTACATGCCAGTTATTATCACTTTCATTAGGTTTTATTGCTTTATCTTCATCTGTAGTTTCATAATCTGGCGAGAACAACCACTTACCATTTAGAGAGATTGCCTTACGGCCGGCGCCTACACTATTCACCTTCATTGACTGGTATGCGTTTCGCTGCTGCTTACGTAGCACCTCTTTATCTTCCCGGGCAACGGCATATTCCTTAACCTGGGCACTCTGCAACTCATCCGCGTTAACAGGTGTGATAGACAGGTCATCAAATTCATTGGTGATCCAACTACCACCCAGGGTTACTTTACCGGCCGGGCACATGTTAGATAATTTGTCGGCTATATCAATACGCGGTAAGGCTTCGCCATTTAAAAACACGCGGATACGATTACCGGCTACCTGAATTTTAAAATTATACCACTTGCCGGGAACCGGTTGAAAATCCAATTCACGCAGGGCCAGGTAATCATCACTACCCATATAGCCCAAACGGGCCAGATAAAGGTTCTTTTGTATACCTCCTTTAAGCATCAGTATATAGCGGTCATCACGGTTTCCTGTGCGGAAACCGGCACAGATCTGAACCTGTTCTGCCGTTTCAGGAACACGGGCCCTGAACTTAATTTCATAGTTTTTCCAGGTATATTCACCAAAGCCCAAATAGGCGTCTTTAGTTGTTAGTACATGATCAGCTATGCGGCATACCCCTTTGCCTATTTTTTCATATTGTTTATTGGTGTTATCAAAGCTTTCGTTTAGTTTAAAATTGTCCTGCGCATGCAGTTTTATCACTGCAAAAAGTAGCATAACGGTAATCTTTAGAGCATTATTTATTGCTTTCATTAAATTTTATAATATAAGTTAGGATAGTATTATTTTTATTTTAAATCTCGAGGTTTATTAGGCTTTGCCTTCATAAGTGATGGATTCTCATTTGTTAATTTTATGGTTCGGAAATTGGTTAATTGGTTGCACTAAATAAGTAAATCTCCTTAATGGATTATTAAGGGTTTATTAACCGGAATAAAATGCAGCAGATTTTTAGCCCTTTTTTGGCTTTTTTTACCATGTCAGGTTATTTTTTGTGTCTACAAGGCTCAACCAGTCAATAGAAAAGAATATCAATTGCATTGCTTATCAGGTAAGGTTTGTCATACTCTATAATTTGTTAAAAGCGGTTAATCGGCAGTTTTGCGGTAATAAACACCCATTCACGATTGCCTGGTGTTTTTCTACGATATAATCCATTCCTGTGTGCCTGATCGCCTCGCTATTGGTCGGGTAACGGGCAATAATTTTAAACTAAAAATAATCATTAAAAAATATCCGCAATTGTTCGAAATCCCAAACTCAACATTAATATTTAATCTGTAAAACATCATTTTTAACAAATAAAATTTTGTTCACCTTAAAAAATTTGCAAAAAATAAAATTATCTATTGATAAAATGATTTTTACTTGTACATTTACAGCATTAACAACAATATGAATACATCACGTGCATATTTTTATGGTTACTACTTTTACTTTAACAGTAAGAGCCGGGACTGATATGTACTAACAAAACATACAAAAAACTGAAAAGTCCCGGCCTAAAACCGGGACTTTTTGCTTTATACGAACTATGAAAACCGAGAGACCAAGAGTTGCCATACAAGGGATACGCGCTTCCTTCCACGAAGAGGCCGCGTTTAAATATTTTGGCGAAGATATTGAGACCATTGAATGCAACTCATTTAAGCAAACATTTGAGGCTTTGCAAAACAAGCAAGCCGATTATGTGGTAATGGCCATTGAAAATAGTATTGCCGGGAGTATACTACCTAACTACTCATTAATGATGAGCTACAGTTTCCCGGTTGTGGGCGAAGTTTACGTACCTATTCAACTGCACCTGATGGCCTTGCCGGGTGTTCGGTTTGATGATATTAAATATGTAACCTCTCACCCTATTGCCATACGACAGTGTGTTGATTTTTTTGATGAATATCCCAATTTAAAGATCATTGAAAGCAATGACACTGCCGCCTGTGCCAAACGCATCCGCGATGAGCAACTGACAGATACTGTTGCAATTGCCAATACTTTGGCCGCTCAATTATACGGACTGGATGTTTTGGAACGCAGAATAGAATCAAACAAACTAAACTTTACCCGTTTTTTGATACTTACCAATCATGAAAATGCACGTAAGAAAACTACTACTAATAAAGCTTCATTATGTTTTCAGGTGAGCAATGAAGTGGGCTCATTAGCCAAAGTGCTGAACATTTTTGCGCATGAGGAATTGAACATGAGCAAAATTCAAAGTATGCCGGTACTTGGTAAGCGCAACGAATACAATTTTTATGTAGATGTAGAGTGGACTGACAACAAACAATACGATACGGCCATTAGACAGATATTAAAATACACACACAACTTTAATATACTGGGCGAATATGAACGGTACCAGGAAGACTCGGCGCCTAAACCAGTTCTGCCCCCTGAAAAAACAAGAAGATATATAACAGTGAAAAAAATTGAATAAATAATTGAGAAATCGGACGCCTGAAAGTCAGTCAGTCCGAAAGAGGAAAAGAAACATAAAAACATAACAATTAAATAAATACAAGCAAAAACTTCCGGACTAAATAAAAACGATATGAAACTTAATTTAAACATACAGCCACTTAATTCGTGGATTAATCAAGCAGGCAAACAACCCTTAGTAATTGCCGGCCCTTGCAGCGCCGAAACCGAAGACCAGTTGGTGGCAACTGCTCATTTATTAGCTAAAACAGGAAAAGTAAGTGCACTGCGTGCAGGTATCTGGAAACCACGTACCCGCCCGGGTGAATTTGAAGGTATTGGCAGCATTGGCTTAGAGTGGTTAAAGCGTGCTAAAGAAGAAACCGGCTTACCTACAGCAGTTGAAGTAGCCACGGCTAAGCATGTGGAAGAAGCTTTAAACGCGGGTGTAGATATCCTTTGGGTAGGCGCGCGTTCAACCGTTAACCCTTTTACCGTACAGGAAATTGCTGATGCCCTGCGTGGTGTTGATGTACCTGTAATGGTTAAAAACCCGGTTAACCCTGATCTTTCCCTGTGGGTTGGTGCTTTAGAGCGTATCAACAACGCGGGTATCACTAAACTGGCAGCTATTCACCGTGGGTTTTCATCATACGAAAAATCAGCTTTCCGTAACGAACCAATGTGGGACCTGGCTATCGGCTTAAAAACCCTTGCTCCTCACCTGCCTATTATTAACGATCCAAGCCACATCACCGGTAACCGCGACCTGATAGGTTACATCTCTCAAAAAGCTTTGGACCTTGATATGCAAGGTTTGATGATAGAATCGCACATTGATCCAACCGTAGCCTGGACAGATGCTGCACAACAGGTTACTCCTGATGCTTTGGCCGAAATCATTGACCATTTAGCTTTACGTAAACCAGAAGTACGCAGTGTTGAACTAAACGATAAACTGGCCGAGCTACGCAGCCAGATAGATAAAATTGACGACCTGGTTATTCAGAAAATGGCCGAGCGTATGAAGATTGTAGAAAAAATTGGTAACTACAAAAAAGATAACAATATCACAATTTTGCAGGTAAACCGTTGGGACGAGATCTTACACAAACGCACCAGCTACGCAAAGGCTTTAAAATTAAGCACCGAGTTTACTGAGAAATTACTGGAGTTGATGCACAGCGAATCTATCCGTAAACAAACCGAGATAATGAACAAAAGCGAAGCAGGACAAGCAGCTGAAAAACTTACACACGCTTAAAAAGCCTCACCCTGCCCTCTCCAAAGGAGAGGGTTGTAAAAAAATCTTTCTTAAAGCCCCTCTCCTTTGGAGAGGGGTTGGGGTGAGGCCATAATAATTTTAATAATGAAGCATAACATCATTCTTACTAAAAAAAGCAAAACAGTAAACGGTACGGTACAGCTCACTGGTTCAAAAAGTGAGTGTAACCGTGCCCTGGTTATTGAGGCGCTGAGCAATGGTAAGGTAAAGGTTGAAAACATTTCTGACGCTGCAGATACCGTGACGCTGGCGGGCATACTTCGTAAGAGCCAAGAAGTAAGATTCAAGAATCAAGAGGTTTTGGCAAGCGATAAATCCGAAATTGAAAATTCGAAATCCGAAATCAATATCGGTCCCGCAGGTACGGCTATGCGGTTTTTAACGGCGTACTATGCCATTGGCGATAAGGAAGTAATATTAACAGGCAGCGAAAGAATGAAGCAAAGGCCAATAGGTATTTTGGTTGATGCATTGCGCAGTTTGGGTGCCCATATTGATTTTGAAGAAAAAGAAGGATATCCCCCTATAAAACTAAAAGGCAGCTTTGATCAGCAAACTCTTAAGATCAGTATTAAAGGAAACATTAGCAGTCAGTATATTACTGCTTTGTTACTTATAGCTGCAAAACTGCCTTTGGGGTTAGAATTACATATTGAAGGTGAATTAACTTCGCGCCCGTATGTTGAAATGACTTTAGCTATGCTGAGGCAGGCAAACATACAATACACTTGGAAAGATAATGTTATTTTAATACCACATCAGGAATTTGCAATTACATCATTACATATAGAACCTGACTGGAGCGCGGCATCATACTGGTATGCTATAGCCGCTTTAAGTGACCAGGCTGAATTATTTTTACCCGGCTTAACATCATACAGTTTACAAGGCGACAGCGTTATCACCGAACTGATGGCCAACTTTGGCATCACCTCGCAGTTTAAAGATGGTGGTGTACATTTAACTAAGGAGCCAAAACCAATTTTCCGTAAGATATTTGATCTGAAGGAATGCCCGGATCTGGCCCAAACCATTATAGTAGTTTGCGCGGCGTTAGGACATGATGCAAGCTTTACGGGGTTAGAAACCTTAAAGATCAAAGAAACCGACCGCATACTGGCCCTGCAAACTGAACTGGCAAAGATTGGTGTAAAACTGATTGAAAAAGGACAAGTTTACAAGCTGGATTGCAGTGAAAAACAAATTCCACAGCGTATGTTTGTAAATACTTATGATGATCATCGTATGGCAATGGCCTTTGCACCTCTGGCAACGCTGATTCCCGAACTTGAAATTGAAGATGCCGATGTAGTTGAAAAATCATACCCGGCATTTTGGAAAGATCTGGAAAGTGTAGGGTTTGAGGTAGCTCAGGCAAATTAATAAACACGTCATTGCGAGCGTAGCGTGGCAATCTTCGATAGACAAGTAGTCTGCATGCAAAGCGGGACGAGTGTATCGGGGATTGCTTCGTACCTCGCAATGAAGGGTTGATAAGAACACCAATTATAAAAAAACAATCTGCACATTTGCATATCCGCACATTTGCACATCAAACATTATGGCAGGCAATTCATTTGGTCAATTATTCAGGATAACAACTTTTGGCGAATCGCATGGCGAGGCTATAGGCGTAATTATTGACGGCTGCCCTGCCGGGCTGGCTGTAGACCTTGAATATATTCAGGGCGAACTGGATAAACGCAAACCGGGTCAATCCAAGATCACTACACAACGTAAAGAAAGCGATACGGCAAAGATATTATCAGGTGTATTTGAGGGTACAACCACAGGCACCCCTATTGCCATACTGATACCGAATGAAGATCAGCGGTCAAAAGACTATACACACAATGTAGATGTTTTTCGCCCTTCACATGCCGATTACACCTATCAAATAAAATACGGCATTCGCGACCATCGTGGCGGTGGCCGTTCATCAGCCCGCGAAACCGCTGCACGGGTTGCAGCCGGTGCATTGGCTAAACTGTTGTTAAAAACTCAGGGAATTGAAATTGTTGCCCATGTAAGCAGTGTTGGTACAATAGATGCGCCAAACGTATTTATTGATAACACCGATGAATTTATAGCCGAACGCGAAAAGAACATCGTTAGATGTGCCGACCCTGCCACAGCCGAAGAAATGATTGCCTTTATAGACAGCATACGTAAGCAGGGCGACACCGTAGGCGGCAAGGTAAGCTGTTACATCAAAGGCTGCCCGGTTGGCCTTGGCGACCCTGTATTTGATAAACTACATGCCGATCTGGGTAAGGCCATGCTTAGTATTAATGCCGTACATGGTTTTGATTATGGCTCGGGCTTTAGCGGCAGCGAAATGCGTGGCTCAGAACATAACGATATCTTTATTAAAAACGCTGCGGGCGCAGTGGTTACCCGTACCAACTTCTCGGGCGGTATACAGGGCGGTATCAGTAATGGCATGCCTATAGAGTTCCGCGTGGCCTTTAAACCCGTTGCTACCATTATGCAAAGCCAGCAAACTATTGACCGTGAAGGCAACGCTGCAGAAATATCAGGCAAAGGCAGGCATGATCCTTGTGTGGTTCCACGCGCTGTACCTATTGTTGAGGCAATGGCTGCACTGGTACTTGCAGATCATTGGCTGAGAAATAGAAATTCCCGTTTAAGCTAAAGGTTTTGCAGTAGAAAAGCATATTGAATGTTGAGACGCAATATTTTGCGTCTCAAACTAATGCATTTACTTATGTAGAAAAAGGATTGCAAATAGGAGACGCAAAATATTGCGTCTCTACATTATTGTCGGTTACCCGGAAATAAAAAAGTGACAGGTCGAAGGTAATATCGGATGAATTAAAAGTAAATAAGCATAATCTTCGATGCTTGTTATCCGGCTATACAAAAAATCTTATTTTTGATCCTATTAACCTAAAACCCTGTAATCCGTGTCAATAATCCGCCTTTACAAAAATGCTTACAGTGGGCTATCGCGCAATAACTGGCTCATGAGCTTTGTCATGCTGGTTAACCGCAGCGGAACAATGGTGGTACCTTTCATGAGCATTTATTGCATCAATGTTTTGCATTTCACGGTGATACAGGCCGGGTCAATAATGGCATTGTTTGGCGCGGGCTCCATCTGCGGGGCATTCACAGGCGGTAAGCTTACCGATAAATTTGGCTTTTATGATATGCAGGTCGGCGCTTTACTTAGCGGCGGTATCCTGTTTATTGTTTTAGGTTATCAGCATACTTTTCTTACTTTAAGCATAGGCACATTTGTACTAAGCTTTTGTAACGAGGCTTTTCGCCCGGCTAATTCTACCGCTATTGCATACTATAGCTCGCCGGAAAATAAAACCCGCTCCTATGCCTTGCACCGTCTGTCTGTAAACCTTGGTTGGGCTGTTGGCGGCGCGTTGGGTGGTTTCCTGGCATCGTATAATTACCTTATTTTGTTTTGGGTAGATGGCTGTACCAATATTTTTGCTGCACTGCTATTGTTAAAATTAATCCCACGATCGACAGTTGAAAAAGTTATAAAAAATGCTGCAGTACATGCCAAATCTTCATCAGCATATAAAGACAAAGTTTATTTGTTCTTTATCTTACTCTCCACCTTTTTTGGTCTGTGCTTTTTCCAGTTCTTTATTATGCAGCCCGTGTTTTTTAAGATTGAATGGCATTTTAATGAGCGTTTTATTGGTTTCCTGCTTGCGCTAAACGGAATATTGATTGCCCTGGTAGAAATGCTTTTGATCAATTCCCTTGAGGGCAAACGGCACGGACTAATTTATATCATCGCCGGTGTATTAGTAACCGGGATGGGCTTTGTCTTGCTAAACGTACTGCCTGCAGGCATGGCTACCGCAATACTGGTAGTAATTATAGTAACCTTTGGTGAAATGCTAAGCATGCCATTCATGAACTCGTACTGGATCTCGCGCACTACAAACTATAACCGTGGTGAATATGCCGCTTTGTATACCATGTCGTGGTCGGCGGCGCAGATCCTGGCCCCTGCTTTGGGTAGTCAAATGATATTTTACAGTGGCTTTAAGCTGCTTTGGTGGGTACTTGGGGCATTATGTTTGCTTACATCGCTTGGTTTTGTATGGCTTTATAACATGATCGATAACCGCTTCACCATTGAACCCGAACTACCCAGCGACATTGCTGTATTGCAGGAATAATTTAATCAACATCAAAAATGAAACGTGCCTTAATATTAGATCTTGATAATACTATTTATCCGGTAAGCTCTATTGCCGAACGCCTGTTTGGTGAATTATTTAAATTAATAGATGAGGGTTTAGAAGACAGATCTGCGGCGGCGGCGGCAAAACTTGAATTAACCCGCCGTCCTTATCAACACGTTGCCGATGAATTTGGTTTCAGCACGGAGCTGAAAGATACAGGTGTAAAGCTGCTGAACAATTTAACGTTCGACTCTCCTATGCAAGCATTTAACGAGTATGAAGATCTCCGTGCCATTAATATTGATAAATATTTGGTAACAACCGGCTTTACCAAACTGCAAATGAGTAAGGTTAAGATGCTGAATATTGAGGCTGATTTTAAACAGGTTTATGTAGTTGATCCTGATCTATCAAACCTGACCAAGAAAGACATTTTCGCAATGATCATGAAAGATAATGGCTATGCCGTTAATGAGGTTTTGGTTATAGGTGACGACCCGCAATCAGAAATTAAAGCAGCCCTTGAACTTGGGATAGATAACTTTCTCTTTGACCCTGAAAATAAATACTCCCACGCCAATGTAACACACAGAGGTGCAGATTATAAAGAGTTGGCAGAGATAATACAGGGGCAGTAGCGGGTCAGTCTGAGCCCGCCGAAGACCGCGCGCAAAGGCCTAAACGCTAATGGTTTGACAAGCTCCTTAACACAAAGGATTAACGGGCTTTTAATACCTTCACCGTTACAATTAACTGCCCCAAATGCCGCATGGTATGCTCGGCACTGTGCACATACAGTCCTAATACGGTTGATGGTAGCTGTGAGCGGCCTACCGCTCTAAAATCGGTTAATGTTGTCTCTTCGGCATTACGTAACTGTGTTATCGCTTTATCAACCTGAGCATTAAAATTATTTACTAATTCAATTGCGGTGTATGTTTTATTGGTCGGTTTGCCTTCTACAGTTAAATAACTAAGCTGCTCTTCGGTTAAAGGCTCTGCGCGGGCATAGGTATAAAGCCTGTCTAAAACGCCGGTTAAATGTTGTAGATGAAAGCCCGGCGATGCCATCCCTGCAACTTTTTCCCATAACAATTCATCCGGGAAACCGCTCATCAACTCGTTCAATTCCTCGCGTGCCTGCAACAATGCATGTGCAACTGGTTGTAACAAAGCAGGTATGCCCTCTAAAGATCCCCGAAGCCATACTTCGGGCAGGATATTATTTGCCATTTATCAAATATAACTAATATGCCATTTTTGCCGTATCAGACAATGGTAATACTTTCCATTTTGGTTTGTGGTATAGGTATTGCTATTATTGTTTAACTACATTATACTTAAACCACATTATATATGATACGTCCTTATATTAAAAGAGTTGCATTGCCGATGCTCTTTTTTATCTTTTGTGCGCTTACCCTTACTATACAAAGCTGTAAAAAGAAACGCTCAGATCTGGGTAAACAACTTTACTCAAAAACACAGAATAAGATATTTAAAGATGCCACATCAGAAGGGCTTGCTGAAGTATTTAGGAAAGTGCTTATTGAAGAGAGAGCCAGGGTGAATAATCCAAAACTGATCAATGCTTTTTACAAGAAAAATAATTACGATCCGGTATTTGTGATGGACCATATATTTAATGGCGATGTAGACTTAACCGCCAACTACTTTGAAAAGGCAGGTGAACATGGGCTTGATCCTAAAATGTTTAAAGCTGATCAAATTAAAGCCTTGGTTGATAAATTTCAGAATAAAAATGCTATTAAAACCCTGGATGAAGCTTATCGCGATATTGCCGAATTGGAAATATTAACTGCCAACTCGCTCATCAATTACTCAAACGCCTTGCAATACGGAATAGTGAGTCCGCGAAAGATTTATGCGCGTTATTATACCACAACCCAACGCCCGGATAGCCTAAGCATGTCTAAGATATTTTACATAAAAAACATGAAATTGTATCTGGATAGCATCCAGCCAAAAGACCCGCAATACCTGATGCTACAAAAAGCGTTAATTGGCGGTGGTCAGGCAAAAGGCCTGAGTAAGGAAGAAACCATGCGCTATATAGTAGTTAACATGGAACGCTTAAGGTGGAAGAATAAGCCAAACCAGTCTGAATATATTATTGTAAACATCCCCGATTACCGTTTAGATGTTATGCAAAACGGCAAATCAATCCTTAACATGAAAGTTGTAGTGGGAGAAGGTAGAAATATGGACAACGCCAACACCCTGGTAGAGTATGATGAAGGCAACAAAAAAGACCGCCCTTTTAGCCGTGAAACGCCACAGCTTAACAGCATGATACACAGTGTACAGGTAAATCCGGTTTGGAATATTCCTAAAAGCATTGCCAGTAAAGAAATTATGGTAGAGGCCGCACAGGACCCATACTACTTAGATAACAAAAACATTGATGTTTATGAGAATGGCAAAAAGGTAGAAGACCCCGAAACTATAGACTGGGACACAGTATCAAAAGATAAATACGAATTTAAGCAGCGCCCGGGTGAGGATAATTCTTTAGGTAAGATCAAATTCCTGTTCAATAATCGTAGTAGTGTTTACCTGCATGATACTCCTGCAAAAAGCGGGTTTAGCCAAAAAATGCGTGCTTTAAGCCATGGTTGTGTACGCTTAAGCGACCCCCAGGCTTTAGCTAAAGTAATATTTGGCGAAGGCCCTACTTATGATAAAATTGCTATGGCAATGAGTGAAGATAATCCCGAGCCTACTACTATACCTGTACGCAAAAAAATGCCGATATACATTACCTATGTAACCTGCTGGGCAGATAGTACTGGTACATTACAATACCGCCCTGATGTGTACGGATTAGATGTTGTATTGTACCAGCATCTGCAAAAATTTTTGGCCACTAATGATCAGTTAGCAGCACTGTGAGACAAGCGACACAAAATGCAAATGATTGCAAATGATTGTATAAAAACCGTATCTAATCAAAAAAAGAGCCCGGTGTCAGAATTGACACTGGGCTCTTTTTAATTACTTATAATATTTTTTACAGTTTGGCTACGCTTGCACTATCTGTCTGAATAGTATCAGCAACCGGAGCTAAGAAATTAGCAGCTGCCGTATCATCTAAAAGTTTCGACATATAGTTACCATCATTACCGTTAATGTACAAAACGGTTTTGCCTTTAATGGTATTGATAACCTGGTCAGATACCTCCGGAGATACTGCAGGGCAACCAAAGCTACGGCCTAAACGGCCTATCTGGTTAATGGTATTCTGGCATACATAATTTGCAGCGTGGATAACAATACCACGTGCACGTGCAGCACTATTAACGCCACCATCCAAACCATCTAAACGTAATGAACGGCCATGTTTACCTATGTAAACATCATCAGTAAGGTAAAAACCTAAACTGCTTTGATGCGAATCGTTGTTGTTTGAAAAATGATTAGGCATATCATCACCACTACCTTGCCCGTGTGCAACCCAGGTATTTAATACCAGGCTTTTATTCATCATGTCAATTATCCACATACGTTTTTCACGGCTCGACTTTGTAAAATCAACCACGGTAATAACGTTACTATTAGCAGGTAATTTATTAGCCAATTTAAGGTTCATATAACCCGTAACGGCTTTTTGAAATACATTAACATCTAAACCTGTTTGCTGTAAATTGGCAGTTTGATATATATCAGACACATACTGTGCAAAAAACTCTTTTGCAGTTAATTTTTTAGTAATTGTATTTATAGACTTCAATGTGCTTACCGGTCTCCAACTGATAACCGAAACAGAAAATAACAATAAAGCGCCAATGAACCACCAGAAGTGTTTTCTCATAAACGTGGGTTTAATATGTTAGTTTAAATAGGGTAATAACTAACTAATAATATATCTATTAGTTAATATAATAAAACAAATATACGCAAAAAAAGCAAATATATTGTCACATAAGTCTAATTATACACTTTAATGAAAATTACTTTCAATAGAGTTAATTTAAACTAATTATTTAAGCAAGAAATTTACAGGAGATTATTTACTTCTTCCAGGTGATCTTTTCCTCTACCGGGATATTCCTTTTGCCCTCAGGCTGCTGATCTGTATAGCCTAAATACAATACTCCTAATACCTGATCCTCGTTACCTAAACCAAAATGTTTGGCAAATGCAGGTTTTAAAGTCATGCCTCCAGTACTCCAAAATGCACCTATATTTAAAGCTGTTGCACCTAATAAAAGGTTTTGTACAGCGCATGAAGCAGAAATTACTTCTTCAAGTGCTGGTATCTTAGTCAGTTCGCCACGTTTCATTATGGCTATTACCACATGCGATGCATTGTTGCCCTGATTGGTTAAGTTGGTATAAGTTGTTGGATTAAAGCTTTCGCCCGGATTAGCTTCTTTATAAATTTCAGCATGCTGAGCACAAAACTCGGTTGGTGTTTCATATACAATAAAACGCCAAGGCTCGGTAAGTCCGTGGGTTGGCGCCCAGTCTGCCAGTTCTAATATAGAAGCCACATGCCCGTTTGGTATTTTATTGCCATTCATGGTTGATGGCTTTATTGTACGACGGTTTTTTATATTATTTGCGATTGCTGAAAAAGTAGTATCCATAGTGATTTAAAAAATAAGCGCCTGCTTGCTGGCAGGCGCAAAAGTAACAAAATAGATTTGACAACATTTTAAATTTGTCAAATCTTGAATTTAAAAGCTAAGTTATAATTAAAATATCGCCGGATACTTTGCCGGGTTTGCTTCGTTCATCATTTGGTAAACTGTCTCTACAACATCATCTAATGATGGCTTGCTAAAGTAATCACCGTCTGATCCGTAGGGTGGCCTGTGCTCGGCGGCGCAAAGTGTTTTTGGCTGTGCATCTAACGAATAATATCCGTTTTGGGCCTCTATTACTTTTTGCAAAATGTAAGCAGAACCTCCGCCGGGGATATCCTCATCTACCACCAGCAGCTTATTAGTTTTTTGTAAAGATTTGCCGCAGATATTTTCAGTATCAAAAGGATATAAGGTTTGCGGATCTACCACCTCTATGTTAATACCCATTTTTTCCAGTTCTTCAGCTGCTTCCATTACAACACGGAGAGTTGAACCATAGGTAACAATGGTTATATCAGTACCCTCTTTTATTATTTCGGCTTTGCCTAATGGCACAGTAAACTCACCCACATTGGCAGGTAATTTTTCTTTTAAGCGATAACCGTTGAGGCATTCAATAACCAATGCTGGTTCATCTCCGCGCAAAAGGGTATTATACATACCGGCTGCCTGTGTCATATCTCGTGGCACACAAATATGAATACCGCGCATCGAGTTCAGGATCAGCCCGAGTGGTGAACCTGAGTGCCATATTCCCTCTAAACGGTGACCACGGGTACGCACTATCAGCGGTGCTTTTTGTCCGCCGCGGGTACGGTAGCTTAAGCTTGCCAAATCATCACTTAAAACAGTAATGGAATATAAAAGGTAATCTAAATACTGAATTTCGGCAATAGGCCTGAACCCACGCATAGCAAGGCCCATACCCTGCCCTATAATAGTAGCCTCACGTATACCAGTATCGGTTATACGCAGGTCTGAATATTTGTTTTGCAGCCCGGCAAAGCCCTGGTTCACATCGCCAATGGCACCTACATCCTCGCCAAAAGCAACAATACTTTTATCGCGCTCAAAATTGGCATCAAAGCAAGCATTTAATACTTCACGGCCATCCAAAGCACGGGCATTATCAGCATATTCTGCCGCTACAACCGGCACATATAATGGTGATTGTGGTGTATCGCTAAACAGCTTCGAATTAAACCGTTCTTTATTTTTTACGTTTTCTTCATTCAACCAGTTTACCAGAGCCTTTCTATAATCAGTATTTTCGCCAACAGTTAAACGTAATGCTTTACGTACATACGCAATGGTATCACGTCTGCCCGGGTCAATACAAGCATGTAGTAATGCAATTATTGATTGCAGATCTTCTGTGTGGGCAGATTGCTGCAACATTTGGCCTATCAGCTCAATAGCTATAGCCATTTCGGCTTTTATTTCTTTCTCCAGTTCGCTCCATGCCTCACGTTGGCATTCCCGAACGTGCTTTTTTGCGTTACTTTCAAGCAAATCCATCTCTTCGGCACTAATTATAGCCGATTGGATCATCCATTTACGCATTTGCACAAGGCAATCATGCTCATCTTCCCATGCCAGCCTGTCTTTTGATTTATAACGCTCATGTGAGCCTGAGGTAGAGTGGCCCTGCGGCTGCGTCATTTCAGTAACATGTATCAATACGGGCACATGCTCATCCCTGCATATTTTTATAGCGCGCTCGTAAGTTTCGCAAAGGGCAACATAGTCCCATCCGCGTACTTTAAATATTTCGTAACCGTTGGTTCCCTTATCACGCTGGAAACCTTTTAATATCTCAGATATATCTTCTTTTGTAGTTTGCAGTTTTGCAGGTACAGATATAGCGTAGGCATCATCCCAAATTGAAATAGCCATGGGTACCTGTAACACACCTGCCGCATTAAAGGCCTCAAAAAACAACCCTTCGGATGTTGAGCCATTGCCTATTGTACCAAATGCAACCTCATTGCCATTTATCGAAAAGTTTTTTAAATATTCCAGCTCTTTATTCTGGCGATACAATTTTGATGCATAGGCAAGCCCTAACAAACGCGGCATATGCCCGCCTGTGGTAGAAATATCTGCAGCACAGTTCATGGTTTCGGCCTGGTTTACCCAGCTACCGTCGGCATTTACATAACGCGTTGCATAGTGGCAATTCATTTGCCTGCCGGCGGATGCAGGATCCTTTTCAATATCAGGATTAGCATACAGTTGTGCAAAAAACTCTTTTAAGTTGCTCATGCCAGTAGCAAACATAAAGGTTTGGTCGCGGTAATAGCCTGCGCGCCAGTCGCCTTTACGAAATGCCTTGGCCATAGCCAGTTGGGCCACTTCCTTTCCGTCGCCAAAAATGCCAAACTTAGCCTTACCGGTTAGCACTTCGCGCCTTCCGATAATACTTGCCTGCCGACTCTCAAAGCCAACACGATAATCACTTATCACAATTTCCCTGAAATCGTCAAAACTGAGTTCGGCTGCATTTGATGTGTCGTCATTGCGTGTTACAGTTTCGGGCATACAAAATTTTGTTTAGGCGGTAAAATTATAAAATTCTATTTTGTTTTTGGTATTGGTGCATGTAAAACATATAGTTTTTACAATAGTTTTGAATATACATTAAACCTTTTATATTAATATACGTTAAACCTTTTATATTTGTATTAATCAAATGGATAACTATGAAAAAATTAATATTAATTTGCACCGTAATTTTAGGATTTGCCTTTAACGCATCTGCCCAGGATGATCAAAAAGCTGAATTTAAATTTAACGAAGAGAAGCACGATTTTGGTAAAATACCACAAGGAACACCGGTAACAACCGTTTTTGAATTTACAAACGTTGGCCAGGAGCCACTTATTTTAACTGAAGTAAGGCCTACCTGCGGTTGTACTATTGCTGATTACACCAAAACACCTGTTTTAAAGGGTGCTAAAGGAACAATTAAAATTACTTATAATGCGGCTGTTGCATCAGCATTTAATAAAACCATTGTGGTAACATCAAACGCTAAAACACCTACAAAATATTTAAATATTGTGGGCGAGGTTGTTCCAAAACCAGCTGCAGCCAGTAGGTAAAAATCTCATACAGCCTTTTCTTTCAGAAAAGGAGCTAACTAAAAAAGGCGTCGTATTTAAGCGATGCCTTTTTTTATGCTTGTGTCCCGTGCAAATCAGTCTTTAATAAATAAGGACTTTAAAAAGCTTTTATTAATTTTGCCCTATGCCAAAAATTTCGCAAAAAGGGCAACGGATGCCCGCATCTCCTATTCGTAAACTAACACCATTTGCTGATAAAGCCAAGCTTGAGGGTAAAAAGGTTTACCATCTTAACATCGGCCAGCCTGATATTGAAACGCCTGAAGGCATGCTGAATGCCATTAAGAATATCGACTTTAAAGTGTGGGCCTATACCCCATCTGAAGGTACTTTAAGCTATCGTAAAAAACTTACCGAATATTATAATAAACTTGATTACAATATCACTCCTGAAAACATTATTGTTACCGTTGGTGGATCTGAAGCAATAACAATTGCCATGATGAGTTGTCTGGACGACGGTGATGAGGTAATTATTCCTGAGCCTTTTTATGCTAATTACAATGGCTTTGCTAACCAAACCAATGTTGTAGTTAAGCCGATACTTTCTTATATAGATAATGGCTTTGCCCTGCCTCCTATTAGCGAGTTTGAAAAGCTGATTACCTCAAAAACAAAGGCTATTATAATATGTAACCCTAATAACCCTACTGGTTACCTATACTCGCAGGAAGAGTTGGATGCATTAAAAGCATTGGCATTAAAATATGATCTATACTTATTCTCTGATGAAGCATACCGCGAGTTTTGCTATGATGGGCGCACATTTATATCGCCAATGCATTTGGATGGATTGGATGAGAACGTAATTGTTATGGATACCGTAAGCAAGCGTTACAGTGCCTGTGGTGCAAGATTAGGCTGCCTTATCACCAAAAATAAAGCTGTAATAGCTGCCGGATTAAAATTCGCGCAGGCAAGGTTATCACCCGGAATGGTTGAACAAATTGCCGGCGAAGCAGCAGTTGACACTCCTGACGAATATTTTGAGACCGTAAATAAAGAATACACCAAACGCCGTGATACTTTAGTAAGTGCGCTTAACCAAATTGATGGCGTTTACTGCCCTAATCCGGGTGGTGCATTTTACGTGGTGGCCAAATTCCCGATAGATAATGCCGATAAGTTTTGTCAGTGGATGCTGGAAGAATTTAGCTTTCAAAATCAAACAGTTATGATGGCACCAGCTACAGGGTTTTATAGCACACCGGGAGCAGGATTTAATGAAGTACGTATGGCCTACGTTTTAAATAACGATGACTTGAACAAAGCTATGATTTGTTTAGCTGAAGGGCTTAAGGCATATCGGGACGTGTTTAACTATTAGAATTAAAGTGTCATACCAAAGACGCTAAGACGCAGAAATAACAACAGAAACTTTGCGTCTTAGCGTCTTTGCGTAAAATACAAATCAACATGAAATTCAGCGAAAATATTATTCAGGATAATAAGCAAAACATTACCTGGATAAATAATTTACGACTGATAGCCATGTTTGCTGTAATTATTTTACACACAGCGTCGCCATTGCTTTTTCTGTACAATAGCGCTCCTGTAAGCAATTGGATTGCAGCTGATATTTATAATGCAATAGTACGTTTTGCTGTGCCGGTATTTGTTATGATAACGGGTGCTTTGTTACTACATCGCGAGTATGAACTGGGTGGCTTTTTGAAAAAACGTATTGGCCGTTTAATTCTGCCATTTTTATTCTGGAGCCTGGTTTATATAGGCTATCAGTGGTATATAGAAATTATTTTTTTTAATAACGATGTATGGGCAAATGTAAAATTGATACTCAATCAACTTAAAACAGGTGCCTCTTATCATTTATGGTATGTGTACCTTTTAATAGGTTTATACCTTTTCATTCCAATCCTAAGCAGGTTTATACAAAATGCCAAAGAGAAAGAAATATTATACTTTCTGGCAATTTGGTTTATAACGACCTTGATAAGCAAACCCTATCTAACCCGGTTTAACACAGCTGTTGACCTTCGTTATTTTACCGGCTACATTGGTTACCTGGTGCTTGGTTATTACCTGGCCTATAAACGTTTTACTATACCTTACTTAGCTTTTCCGGCAATTTTAATTTTTACGGCCTGTGTTGTTTTAATTACCTGTGGCACTTATTATTTGCAGATAAAAGATCACAAATTGAGCACTTTTTTTTATGAACCAATAGGTCCATTTGTTGTTGTGCTTTCTGCAAGCGTATTTTTGGTAGCAAAAAATATAAAAGTAAAAATGAACCCAATATTTAATATGATATTCTGCAATGCCGGAAAATATACACTGGGAATTTACCTTAGCCATGCATTGGTATTAAATATTTTAGAACTGAATGATATAACTTATGCTACATTCAATCCAATAGTAAGTATCCCGCTGGTTGCCTTGCTATGCTTTATCATATCATGGTTAGTAATTTATATTTTAGGAAAAATACCATTGCTTAAATATATTATAGGATGATGAATATAGCATTTTGGCAGTTTATATTTTTTGGCAGATAATTTGCAAATACTAATTGAATCTGGATACTGCAAACTAAAAAGTGTATCTTTGTGCTATCTACAAACTGGCAACTTAAACTGCTAACTTCAAGAAATGGGGTCGACCGGAATTGACAGGATGGAGATAAATAGGTAAGCATGCAGCGCGTTGTGTGAATTAGCGCTTAAATCTGAACACTCAAACTTACAAATGGCGAAAATAACTACGCCTTAGCTGCCTAATTTAGAATTAGCATAGCTTTTGTCCCGCCGGTTTTCTGTTCTGTTGGATCGGCAACCGGGGCATCGAAAAACGGAAATAGCCTGCTTAAAGGTGTGGTAAGCAAGCGAAACAAAGCACCTAAGGATTAAGGTACAGGTAA
>JAQBNZ010000207.1 GCA_028288285.1 Mucilaginibacter sp. | reverse complement strand
CCCAGGTATTCTTCAAATATCTGCCCCATCCAATACAGCCAAAGCATGTTAAACAAAATGTGCAGCACACCGGCATGCATAAACATGTAGGTAATGGGCGTCCAAAAACGAATTAATAGTTTTGGCAGCGAAGCGGGTAAATGCAGGTATTCATTAGTGACAGCCAGTATAACACTGTTGCCAAAGCCGCTAAACAATTGTTCAATAACAGCGGTTACGTTTATTGCCAAAAAAACAATAACGTTAATACCAATCAGCAGGCTTATTTTACTGCCCGATTGCTGTATTTTATACTGTATATTTTGCCACAGGGTACTCATATCAAAAACAATATTATATAAAGATAACTACCTTTTTTTAATAAAAATTGTTTGGCTTTTTTACATGCCAGAGTTTTATTAAAAGGAACCCAAACAATGCCCCTCCTAAATGTGCAAAATGCGCTACAGAATCGCCTGCGAAACGACTAACGCCGGAGAATAATTCAATAAGTACATAGCCTATAACCACGTATTTTGCCTTAATTGGTATAGGGATGAACATGATCATCATTTCCAGATTAGGAAAAAGCATTCCAAAGCCTACCAGTATACCAAATATAGCACCCGATGCGCCTAACATTGGGAAATTGAAATAGCCATATAAGGCTTGTGCACTTTCCTGGCTGCCATAGTTAAAATAAGATGCCTCTAACTCCGGATGCGGTATAATATATGCTCCTGCTATTGCATGTATTTGTATGGCTTGTACAACCATATACAATACATACGCGCCAATACCAGTAATAAAATAGTAGTTAAAAAACTTTTTTGAACCTAATGTATACTCCAGCATTGGCCCAAAAGATACCAGCGCGAACATATTGAAAAAGATATGTGCAAAACCGCCATGCATAAACATGTAAGTAATTATTTGCCATGGTTTAAACAAGGGCGAAAATGGATAATAGGCGGCTAAATATAATTTAAGATCTACAAACTGCGCCAAAGCATAAGTAGCAATAAAGAAAATAATATTTATAATAAGCAGGTTTTTTACAACCGGGGGCATATTGGCAAATGGTGATTGCATTGTATATATGTATATATTGTTAAGGTATCAGGCTATCTTTCAAATCGCTCTGCTAATTCATTCAATGTAAAGGTAGTAATTACAGGCTTGCCATTTAGTGCAAGGTTTGGCATTTGGCAGGCAAAAAGCTGGTCAACCAGTTGGTTCATTTCTTCTAATGATAATTTTACACCCGTTTTAATGGCCGCGTTACGTGCAAGCGACCGGGCCAGGTTATCTCGTTTATCTAACTTTAAAATAGTAAGGTTGTTTTTAAATCCCTCTAATAGTTGCTCCAGTAGCTCGTGCTCATTAGCATTGTTTATATCTGCTGGTATACCTTCAACAACTACTGTATTTTTACCAAACTCGCGTATATCAAAACCCAGTCCGCGTATGTCTGGCAATAACTCTCTTAACAACTCAAAATCGCTGCTATTTAGTGTAACTGATTGCGGAAATAAACTTTGCTGACTTACCCCCGAGTGGTTTTGCAACTGCTGTAAGAATCGCTCATACAAAATGCGCTCATGCGCTGCCTGCTGACTAATAAGCATGAACCCCGATTTTATTTGCGACATAATGAACCGGTTATGTACTTGAAAAAACTGCCGCTCGCTGCTTTTGGTTATTTCCTGCTCATCAACCGGGATGCCTTTTTCGGCATGCATCTCCTGCTGCAATGTTTCTTCTTTCTTACTTATCTCATACAGCGTATCCCAGTTGCGTGGAATGGCCGTGTTGTAATCATTTGTATTTCTTAAAAACGGTATTTCGCGCTCCGATTTTTTCTCGTTAGCAAAGGGGTTAAAATCGGGGTTAAACGCAATGGATGGCTGCACAATCTCATCAAACGGTTTTGGAGTAATAAGGTGGCCAATGCTGTTCTCCTGGTCAAAATCAAGTGTAGGTGTGATATTATATTTACCCAAAGAACGTTTTACCGCCGAACGGATAATGGCATAAATTGATTTCTCGTCCTGATATTTTATTTCTGTTTTTGTTGGATGCACATTAATATCAATCTTACCCGGATCAATATCAATAAAAAGCACATACAGCGGGAAGGTTTCATCAGGCAATAATTCCTGAAAAGCCGTTAGCACCGCATGGTTCAAATAAGCATCCCTTATAAAACGGTTATTTACAAAAAAGAACTGCTCGCCACGTGTTTTACGGGCAAATTCGGGCTTGCCAACAAAACCGCGAAGGTTAATAATGGTAGTTTCTTCCTCAACCGGAACCAGCCGCTGGTTATAGTTATTACCAAACAAGTGTACTATACGCTGTTTTAGTGCGGCCGATGGTAAATGGTAAACCTCCTGCCCATCATGGTGCATAGTAAAAAATACCTGCGGGTTAGCTAAAGCTACCCGTTGAAACTCGTCAATAATATGGCGCATCTCTACCGGGTTACTTTTTAAAAAGTTACGGCGTGCGGGCGTATTGTAAAACAGGTTCTTGATACATATTGATGTACCGGTGTTAGCAGAACAGGCTTCCTGGCTTACCACTTCAGATCCTTCAATTAAAATACAAGTACCCAGCTCGTCCTCATGGCGGCGTGTTTTTAGCTCCACCTGCGCAATAGCGGCTATTGAAGCCATTGCCTCGCCCCTAAAACCCATAGTGCGGATAGCAAAAAGGTCTTCGGCCTTGCGTATTTTTGATGTTGCATGGCGCTCAAAACACATACGTGCGTCTGTAAGGCTCATTCCACAGCCGTTATCAATCACCTGTATTAATGATTTTCCGGCATCCTTAAGTATCAATTGTATCTTATCGGCACCAGCATCTATCGCATTTTCTATCAATTCCTTTACGGCGGATGCTGGTCGCTGTACTACTTCTCCCGCAGCAATTTGATTGGCTACGGCATCCGGTAAAAGCTGAATTATATCTGGCATTAATATTATTTCCCTTCTTAGCCAACAGGCATATTCTTTTTCGATGCTAAATTAATTATTTGATTGCATAACTTTACCTTTACATACTTGTATATAGTATTTACGTTATATTATTTACATCCCCCTGTTAAAATTATATATGAAGAAACTATGGCCTGTGCTGTTTTTACTGGTAGCGGCATGCAAGCAAAAAGAATACAATGCCGACCTGTTAGTTAAAAACGCAGTTGTTTACACTGTAGACAGCACCTTTACTACAGCCGATGCCTTTGTGGTAAGCGGTGGCAAAATTTTAGCCGTTGGCAAAGCCGACACCTTAG
The DNA here is from genome assembly GCA_028288285.1 of Mucilaginibacter sp. Taxonomy (GTDB): domain Bacteria; phylum Bacteroidota; class Bacteroidia; order Sphingobacteriales; family Sphingobacteriaceae; genus Mucilaginibacter. Next base: position 969 of record JAQBNZ010000207.1, on the reverse strand, counting down.
AACAAAAATATTTAGCCCGCGAGGTTGTTGATGCCGGCGGCAAAGCCATATATCCGGGTTTTATTGATGCGCATGCCCACTTTTATGAATATGGCCTTGGCTTGCAAGAAGTTAAGCTAACCGGTAGTAAAAGCTGGGCGGCGATATTAGACACCGTTAAGAGCTATTCATTGCGTAATACTGAGGGTTGGATAATAGGTAACGGCTGGGACCAAAATATTTGGGCCAGCAAACAATTTCCTGATAAGGCCAAACTTGATTCATTATTCCCGGTGCGGCCCGTAATATTAAGCCGGATTGACGGGCATGCAGCCATTGCAAACCAGGCAGCCCTAAACATTGCAGGCATTAAACCGGGGCAAACCATTACAGGTGGTAAAATTGAAACTATTAATGGTAAGCTTACCGGTATATTAATTGATAACGCCGTAGGTATTGTTACCCGCAAAATCCCCTCACCTAATGAACAGGTTACACAAAATGCCCTTTTAGATGCACAGCGCAATTGCTTTGCCGTAGGTTTAACCACGGTTGATGACTGCGGCCTGCCCTATACCATGGTAAGCACTATTGCCGACCTGCAACATAAAGGCGACCTTAAAATGCGCATGTACGTAATGCTTGCCGACCAGGAAGAAAACTACGATTACCTGTTTAAGCGCGGCGCTTATAAAACACCGGGCTTAAACGTAAGGGCGTTTAAAGTTTATGCTGATGGTGCGTTGGGCTCGCGTGGTGCATGTTTATTAAAGCCCTATGCCGACCAAAAAAACTGGAACGGGTTTTTATTGAGCAGCCAGAAACATTTTGAGGAAGTAGCCGCCAAAATAGCTGCCAAAGGCTTCCAGATGTGTACCCATGCCATTGGCGACTCGGCCAACCGGGTAATTCTAAAAATTTATGCTAATGTTTTAAAAGGCAAGAACAATAAACGCTGGCGCATTGAGCATGCCCAGATAGTATCGCCTG
>JAQBNZ010000203.1 GCA_028288285.1 Mucilaginibacter sp. | reverse complement strand
CAGGTTCGATTCCTCGCCCGATAGTTGCTTCACTCCTGTTTCCATCCACGGAAATACGCAAATAGATAGGCAGATTGCCTGATTCATAGCCCTTTACCTTCTTTAGGTAAAAAAGCAGGTTAAAATTCTTAGTCTTCATTAACTCACCAGTTTTTGTTCACAAATCGTTACAAACCTACATTTACAGGCCCTGAAAATCAAGATGTTCATATTTTGAACATGTTGACAGTCAATTAATTACGACACTTTTGGTGAGTGAATCGGTAAGTGACCAAAAAAACGCTCTAAAACTCACCTGAGTAGTGAAAAAAGATACATAAAATGGTCATTTTACCAAAATCAAAAAGCCTGCAAACATTTGATTTACAGGCTTTTGATTGTTTTTGAATTAAGCGTATGTGGTCCCGACGAGAATCGAACTCATATCTAGAGTTTAGGAAACTCCTATTCTATCCGTTGAACTACGGGACCTGTTTTTCTATTTCGGACTTTGGAAGTTCAATTTGAATTTCCTTATCCGGCTGCAAAGGTGCAAATTTTGAATGAGTTAGTCAAACACATTTGCACATCTGTATTTTAATCTATCGTATCACAGAGCCATTTGGCATATCAATTGCCGGGGCTACAAAGCTTAGTTTGCCTTCGGCATTCTCGGCCATTAATATCATCCCTTGCGACATAATGCCCTTTATCTCCCTGGGCTCCAGATTAACCAATATACTTACTTGTTTGCCAATAATGGCTTCCGGCTCATAGTGCTCTGCAATGCCCGATACCACTGTTCGCTCATCAATACCAGTGTCAATGGTTAGCTTTAAAAGCTTTTTGGTTTTAGCAACTTTTTCTGCCGTTAAAATAGTTCCGGTGCGGATATCCATTCCAACAAAATGGTCAAATGTAATGTTGGCTTTTGCCGGTGTTATTATTGGTTGTTGTACCACTGCCGATGCTTTCTTTTTATCGGCCAGTTTCTGTATTTGTATATCTATCACCTCGTCCTCAACCTTTTCAAATAACAAAGCTGCTGCATTTAACTGGTGACCATTTGCAAATTCTATTTCCTGATCAAATGTTACTGCATCAACATTCAGCATGCCAAATATTTTTATAGCAGTTGCAGGTAAAAATGGCTGTAGGCATGTTGCCAGGTGGCCTATTAATATTAAACTGTTATGCAGGGCTGCTTTAGCAGCCGCAGGGTCACTTTTAATTGTTTTCCAGGGCTCTTGCTCGGTTAGGTAACGGTTGCCTAAGCGGGCTATGTCCATTACGCTTTGCAGCGCCTGGCGAAACCGGTAGCTCTCCAGGTTTTTACCCAGCTCATCATAATAGTTGCCAATTTCCTTATCAAGGTTGGCATCAGTTAGTTTAATAGTTGGGGTATCGCTTTCTACCTTGCCCTCATAAAACTTGTGCATTAGTATCATTACCCGGTTCACATAGTTTCCTAATATAGCAACCAGTTCGTTATTAACACGGGCCTGGTAATCTTTCCAGGTAAATTCGCTGTCGCTGGTTTCGGGCAATATTGATGTAAGCACATAACGCAGCTCATCTTGCTTCCCAGGCAACTCTTGCAGATATTCATGCAGCCAAACCGCATGGTTCCGCGAGGTAGAAAGCTTATCGCCCTCCAGGTTTAGAAATTCATTGGCCGGCACATTTTGTGGCAAAATATAATCGCCATGCGCCTTTAATATAGCCGGAAATATAATGCAATGGAATACAATATTATCCTTACCAATAAAGTGCATCAGGCAGGCGTCATCTTCGGTATTGGCTTGCTTTTTCCAGTATTTCTGCCAATCCTTTCCTTTATCAATAGCCCACTGTTTCGTGGCAGATATATAACCTATTGGCGCATCCATCCACACATATAGTTTTTTGCCCTTAGCTTCTTCTAACGGAACATCAATGCCCCAATCCAAATCACGTGTCATGGATCGTGGCTGCAATCCGGACTTTAACCACGAGCGGCATTGTCCAAATACATTAACCTTCCACTCGCCTTCCTTTTCGTCAATCCATTTCTCTAACCAGGGCTGATATTTGTCTAATGGTAAATACCAGTGTTTAGTTGGTTTTAAAATAGGCTTTTTACTGCTTAAGGTTGATATCGGATCAATCAGATCAGTAGGATTTAATGATGTACCGCAGTTCTCGCATTGGTCGCCATATGCTTTATCATAACTGCAAACGGGGCAGGTTCCGGTAATATAGCGGTCGGCCAGAAACTGGTCAAAATCTTCGTCGTAATATTGCTCGGAATATTTTTCAATAAACTCGCCTTTTTCGTATAGATTTAAAAAAAACTCCTGCGACAGATCATGATGTATGGCAGACGAAGTACGATGGTAAATATCAAACGATATTCCGAACTCTTCAAAACTGTCTTTTATTTGTTTATGGTACTTATCAATTATTGCTTGTGGTGTAGTACCCTCTTTTTTTGCTTTTATGGTGATGGCCGCGCCATGCTCATCCGAGCCGCAAATGTATACTACATCCTTTTTCATCAGCCTTAGGTAACGTACAAAAATATCTGCAGGCAGGTATGCACCCGCCAAATGACCAATGTGTAACGGCCCGTTTGCGTAGGGCAGTGCTGATGTTATAGTGTATCTTTTAAATTTATTAAGTTGCGACATTAAACAGGGATGTTTATTAATTTGCAAAGATAACTTTTTAGTTGGAGAGATTGAACGGACGAGAGGTAGAAAGACAAAGGACTATTGGCGCACTTTCAGCAGCATCTGACTAAATTACATCAAACTATATTCCACACAACAATGTTAACACCATCAATCCCGGATACTATTATTCCTTTTTTGCAAAAAGGCGATAAAGTAGCAATAACCTGTCCGGCTAAAAAACTGCCTATACCTATGACGGATGCTATAAATTTGCTTAACAACTGGCAATTGGAAGTTGTATTGGGCGAAACCGTTACGGCGTCATACAATCAGTTTGCCGGAGATGATGAATTACGGGCCAGAGATATGCAACGTTTTATTAATGACGAAAGCATTAAAGCCATTATTGCCGCCCGTGGCGGATACGGCACCATCCGGATGGTAGATATGGTTGATTTTTCAGGATTACAAAAACATCCCAAATGGCTGGTAGGCTTTAGCGACATCACCCTGTTGCATGCACATATCATTACTAATTATAACCTTCCCTGCATCCACGGGCAAATGCCGTTAAATATACCTGATGCATCTGCCTACTCATTAGAAACCTTGAGAAGAGCGTTATTTGGTGAAAAACTCTCCTATCAAATAGATGCAAACTCCTTAAACCGGGCTGGTGAGGCCCAAGGTATTTTAATAGGCGGTAACTTATCTTTATTAATAGCAATAGCAGGCTCAATATCTGACATGGACTATACCGGTAAGATATTATTTATTGAAGATGTAGGCGAATACCTTTATGCAGTTGACAGGATGTTACACAGCCTAAAGCGCGCTGGTAAACTTAAAAATCTGGCCGGACTGATTGTTGGTGGCTTTACAGATATTAAAGATAATGATATCCCATTTGGGCAAACCTTACCAGAAATGGTTATGGATGTTGTAGCCGAATACAACTACCCGGTTTGCTTTAATTTCCCGGCTGGACACATATCAAATAATTGCAGCCTGATTTTAGGCAAAAAATTAAATTTATCAGTTAAAACTCAACAGGTTAGTATTAGTTATTAGTAAACACATTTAAAAAAAAATACAATGGCATATTTAAGCAAACTTGGTAATCACCGCAATTTCGGCCTTCTATTTATCCGTGTAGGATTAGGCGCAATGTTTATTTATCATGGTTATCCTAAATTATTAGGTGGCCCGGAGGGATGGGTTGGCCTGGGTGCTTCTACCAAGTATGTTGGCATAACCTTTTTGCCAATAGCATGGGGTCTTTTAGCAGCATTAACTGAAACAATTGGCGGCTTACTTATTATGCTTGGGCTGGCGTTTCGCCCAGTTTGTGTACTGCTGGTAATTCACCTGATAGTTGCTACGGCCAGCCACTTTGGTAAAGGAGAAGGCCTGCAAGGCGCGGCCCATGCTATTGAAGCTGCTATTATGTTTGCCGGCTTATTTTTTGTTGGTCCGGGTAGTTATAGTGTTGATAAGAAGTAAAAGAAGCGTGCACCCTCTTATTTTTACTTATTCATAAACTCCCCAAGAGCCTTAATGTAATTTTCATCAATATCCCCTTCGTTATCGGCAAAGAATTTTTTTATTTTATCCGGCTCTGCTGCAAAAGCGGCTTTAATTGATTTGCTTTTAGGATCCATTTTTTGTGGTTGTCCACCTGCTTTAACTACGTAATATGTGTTTTCATCTTTATACTCATCATAGCTATTACCCGATGAGGTAATACCATTGGTAACAAAGTTCGCTTTGATAAACTCGGTGTTCAAGTTCTTATAAATTTTGTATTTCGGGCCTGATGCAAGCACCTGTACATAGTGTTTAGCATCAATATCAGGCACCTCTTCAAAAATCATAGGCATAGCGTTCTCATCAAATAAGGTAAAGCCTTTTATTTCGTCTTTAACAACCAGCATAGCGGTTGATTTATTGCGGGTAAACATTAAGTTACCGGCAACCTTATCATAATTAAACAAGTAAACATTACTTTGCTTAATAGAATCTTTGGGGGTAATGGCAAAGCCATGCACCCAATCATTAAACAAATACCTGCTGCCATGTAAACCTCCTTCGCCTGCACCTACTCTATTTATTGATGAAATATGGTCTATCCTGTTCTCGTCCGGCGCAAAAAAGCTGTTTGATCCACCCTTAACATTAGTAACCTGGCCTGACGTTTCATCTGCAAGTACTATTTTCATTTCTGTTGGCTTATCTATTTTTACCTTAGTTTCAGGATGAAAATTAGCAGATACCAAAAGGTTTGATGCCGGATCGGCCATAAGGGAAAACTGCCCGTTCATATCTGTGTAAGTAGCATAAGGGTGCTGCGAATCGCTAATAAACGCAAAAGGAATTGGCGCCCCCTTTTGATCGGTAACAATACCGCTTACCTCAATATTTTGCCCGAAGGTTATTTTGCTTAAAACGATAAGCGCTAAAAAAAACAGCTTTTTCATGTGACGGTTAAATATAGTTTGCTATAAATACAAAAAATACATTTTTTTATTAAAAGAACAAAATGATTTGTAACATATTTACCACATGGTATCGGAAGGGATATAATCAAATGACAAAAAAAAACACCGCCCTTACAGGTGGTGTTTTTTTTGAAAGTATGTTACCTTATTTAAGTGCAATTACCTCCGAGATAACTCTATCACCAGTACCACCCACATATTTATAATTTAATGTGAATGTTTTTGTTGTAGGGTTATACGTACAAGAACCATTATTCTGAATAGTTTGATTTGCAGAACTAGGTGATGGTGTTACAATTACTGTATTATCAGCATTTACTTTTAGATACATAAAAAAACCATTCGGAGATAAATCTCCCGCTTCGGTCACACTCGTTGTAGCGTTTACTGTAGTTAATGTTTTGGCACGATTGGTCCAAGATCTTCCTATGGTTGGAGGAGGAAAAGATATAGATCCTGTAGCAGAGTATGCGCCATCATAAACATTCTTAACCTGTACATTATAAATAACTGTCTTATAATTACTAATTTGCTGACCACCGCCATCAGTGATGGTTAATGGTAAAGCGTATGTAGTTATAGATGGGTCTATTGAACCTGTATTAACGTTGATTACCAAGTTAGTAAGGTTAGTACCAGCTTTAATTGTTGTGGTTAATGTGCTGCTGTAAGCAGCAGCTGGCAATAGCACATATGAGGTGCTGTTAGCTGTATTATATGCGGCTAAAGCTGCTGCGTCAACCGATAGTTTAACAGTAACATCACTTCCCAACGTTTTTGGAGCAGCCAAATTTACTGCTAAATTAATTGGTACTGGTGTGGCTGATGCGGTTAGCGCTACCGATTGAAATAAACCCCCACTGCCACCAACGTTAGCAGCAGATGGTAGCTCAATTAAAGGTGTAGCACCTGCAAAATCCACATAATGCGCGTTATCCTTAAGACATGAACTTAAGCCGGTAGCTGCAAGCAGCGCGACCAAAGCTGTTTTTATATAAAATTTCTTTTTCATTTTCTTTTGTTTTAAAGTTATTTAGCCCAAAATATCTTAGAGGTAAATACAGAGATAGCACCCTCTGCCCCTACAGCCGTAGGATTAGTTGAATATTCAACTGACGGGTACGGTATGCGTGTAACCTGGTTTGGAGGGTTAGCCCCCGGGTATACTGATAGTGGAATATCGTTAGGGTAGCCTGTTCTGCGGTACTCATTGAATGCCTCAAAAGCACCGTAAATAGCTAATGATTTCCATTTTTCGTTAATGATAGCCTGTTCTTGCTGCGCATCCGTACCACCGGTTGGGTATGGGTTTGCTGTAATATAAGCAGCAGCATCAGCAGCTACACCAAGATAAGTGAAAGATGCTGTTATACCTGCGTTATACGCGGCTTGTGCAGTTAATGTACCTGAAGTAATGTAACCACTCTTGATACCCTCGGCCTGCAAGAATAAAGATTCAGACGGAGACATAATAATAGCGCTTTGAGTTGGCGATGATAAAAGACCGGTACCCACTTTACTTGGGGCAACAGCAGGGGGCGTTGTAACACCCAATGCGGTTCCACTAATAACACCATTGGTAGTTGTATAAACCTTAGGGCCGCGTGTATCGCTATTAGCAGTAAGTTTAGATGCACCGTAAGTGTTAGCCTGGTACTGGTTTTTGTTGGCTTGTGCACCACCATTTTGGGTTGTACCATAGTTTCTCCAAAGCGGGCTTTGCTGACCACCATTAGCATCGCTATTCAAATAACCAGGGTTTACATAAGCTGGCGAAGTAGCATCTATGTAACCGATGCTCTGGGTTGCAGCAACTGCAGCTTTAAGCGCAGCTGTCTTAGAAGCGATATTGCTTTGACGGATAGCTAAGCGTAATTTAATAGTATTTGCAAATTTTAACCATTTAGTCATATCACCACCGTACATTATGTCTGCCGTACCCGGAGAGGTTGGTGCAACGGCAGCCTTTTGGCCGGCTTGTATCTGTACAATAGCCGCATCAATGCGTTTAAGTAAAGCATCATACACGTCAGAACCTTTATCATACTTAGGGTTTAATAAAGCGGTACCCTTTAAAGCATCGGTATAAGCTACGTTATTATAGTTATCAACTAAAGCCTCGTAATCAAATACAGTCATAATCTCGGCTATTGCCTGGAAATATGGCTCTGATGTTGATTTATACAAAGCGTTATAGTTGGTGATGTTTGCATAAACTGGGGTCCATGAATCATATGTGGCAGATGTAATCTGGTAAGACAACAACGCTACGTTAGCCTGAAAGCTTGTGCTCCAGCTTAAGTAACCCATCCAGTTAGCATACATCGTATAACCACCACCATTGGTAATATCGGCAGTTATTTTTAACGCACCGGTTAATGCCAGTTGCGGGGTTGTGCTTATTGGGCTGTTGGGGTTGGTTGATAGTTCCAGGTAATCTTTTTTACAACTGCTTACCGTGATGGCAAGCGCTGCAAATAATATTGATAAAAACTTTTTCATCGTTCTAAATTAATTAAAATGTAATAGTTATGTTACCACCAAATATGCGGGTTGGAGGTAATTGGTTAGTGCTGTTAACACCAATATCACCGTTACCACTGCTGTTAGCAAATTCAGGGTCAACCCAGTTATTAGTTTTAGGCCTCCACATTAACAGGTTGCGGCCGTTAAGTGAGAATGAAGCTCTTTTGATGAAACCTGTTCTCTTAATAAATTTCGACAAATCAAAGTTAAGATTGGCTTCGCGCAACTTCCAGAATGCACCGCTTGATATATAGGTGCTACCTGCCTGGTAAAACGCGCCGTTATCCCAAAAACCTAGAGAACCATCGTTTACGCTAACAGTTGTGTTAGGTGTATAAACAGGATTAGCAGCAGTACCTGTGTTGATCACAGAGTTAGGGAAAATAAAGCGTTGGCGATCTGAAGATGCAGAGAACTGAGATACACCTGCAGCAGTTGCAGACTGTAAGCTCTGGCTAAATATTACGTTACCTCCACGGTACTCTTCCGTTAATGACAGGGTAATGAATTTGTAGCTAATTGTTTGCGTCAAACCTAATAAGTATTTAGGTGTAGTTTGGCCTGCATTAACCAGGGTAGGGTTTAATGATGGGTAACCGGTAACAGGATTAACAATAGGACGGCCTTGTGGATCGCGGTTAATATCAGTAACATATATTACACTGTAAGGCTGGCCTACAACTGCACGGGTGTTAGCGATAGTGTAACCACCTAATGAAAGCGATTTAGTATCGCCAAACAATGACAATACTTTAGAATTTTGGATTGAGAAGTTACCACCTAAATTTACACCAATACCATTAGCTGTTTTTGGCAGCGCTGTAACATCTAATTTAAATTCGTAACCTGTGTTTTGAGTTTCACCAACGTTAAGAATAGTGCTTGAAAAGCCTGTTGTAGGTGATACCGCAACTGGTAGCGTTTGGTTTTTAGTATGCGTATTATAATAAGTAGCATTTAAGTTAACACGGCCGTTAAAGAAACCTAAATCGGTACCAACCTCAACCTCTGAAGTTAACTCCGGCTTAAGGTTAGAGTTATTTAAAGTTGTGCTTTGGCTTAATGCACCTAAATTACCATAAGGGAATCCTGAAGTTGAATTGAAAGTATTAACTAAGCTGTATGGGTTAATGTTCACATCACCCACCTGGCTGTAACCACCCCTTAATTTACCGTAGCTAATAATACTGTTGTTCTTTAGAGCATCAATTGCATTAGTAAACACAAATGAACCTTTTACAGAAGGATAGTAAATTGAACGGTTAGCAGCAGATAGCCTTGAATCATGATCGTTACGGATGGTACCTTCTAAGAACGCCCAATCTTTCCAACCTAAAGAAAGGTCAGCAAAATATGCGATCTGGCGAATTACGAATGTTCCCTGTGCGGCATTTGGTACGCCCAATATTGCGTTTACGTTATAAAAATCTTTAACCAAAAGGTTGTTAGATCCATTAGAAACATAATCAGCGTACTCTTGCCATATGGAGTTACCTACTAACAAGTTAGCTTTTAAGTGATCGTTTACAAAAGTTTTATGAAAGTTAACTAACGCGTCTTGTTGAATACGGTTATAACCTTGTGGGCCACCGTAACCAATAGTACCGGCACCATCTCCAAAACCTTTATAGTTGGATACAGTACCTGGGTTAATTGCAGCGCCGTAGCTGTTAGCAACTGTGCTATAACCACCTGTTGGATCGCTTAATGCGTAAGCAGTGAAGTTAATTTGTGCACGTCTGTCTTGTTGTTGGTAAGTACCACCATTATAAGCTAAACGGTAAGTAGCGTCCATCCATTTTGTAGGAGTTAACGTACCAGAGAAGCTACCGTTAAATACATCCTGACGCCTTTTTGACCTCGAGTTATTGATACTCCAGTATGGGTTGATACCATAAGAGTTGAAGTAAGTGCTTGGATCTGAAAAAGGCTGCGTCGGATCTTTAAATTTTTGAAGCGGAACCCATGACGGCGTGTTGTATATAGTGCTCAAAATGTCGCCATAGTTACCATACACGTCAGTATTGTTTTGAGAAAAGCTACCTGTTGCCTCAGCTCTAAAAATACCTGCAGTTTTGGTACCCGAAACGCGAATTTGGGTTTTGTTAAATTTGTCGTTAGGAACAACGCCTGTTTGATCTAAGCGGAACGCTGTTAAATTGAACGAGTTGTTAGCATCTCCGGATGCGTAGCTCAAGCTATGCTGATCACTGTGACCTGTTTGGAAGAAACGGCGGGCATAACTTTGTCCGCTTGGTGATGCATAAGGATAAGACTGGATTGTTCCATCTGCCAATGGAATACCAAGCTGTTGCATGTGGCCATCATAAGCAGGACCATATGACTGATTCTCGAAAGGCGCATTAGAGGTAATAAAACCGGTAACCGGATCCTGAAAAGGAGCACCCTCACCACCGTAACCGCCAAACTTGCTTTGCAAGGCAGGCATGTAAGAAATAGTCTCTAACTGATAAGTGTTTGAGTAAGTGATTTGCGGTTGCGAAGTTGAACTACCACGTTTAGTAGTAATTACCAAAGCTCCGTTTGATGCTTCAGAACCATAAAGTGCAGCTGCACCAGCTCCGTTCAAAACGTTTACGCTTTCAATATCATCGGGGTTAATTGTTTGAACCTCGTTTGGAGATATTGGCGTGCCGTTTAATACCACTAATGCAAAGTTGTTTCCTACAATGTGGCGGTTACCACGCAAAGTAAAACGAGTATCTGGGTTAATACCATTGTTAACAGTACTTACCACTAAACCCGGTGCCTTTGCTGTTAAACCGTTGGTGAAGTTGGTTGGGTGTGTTTCGGTCAGTTGCTTTCCACCAATGTTTGTGGCAGCATAACCTAATTCTTTAGCCTGGCGCTTTACACCTAATGCACCGGTTACAACAACTTCACCTAATTGATTGCTTGTTGATGCAAGGCTTACATTTACAACGCTACCGCTTCCAAGTGGAGCATCAAGCTTTATAAAACCAATAAAAGAGAATGATAATGCTTGTGCCGTTGCAGGCGCATTTAAAGTGAATTTACCGGAAGCATTGGTTTGAGTACCAAATTTTGTTCCTTTTACTGTAACACTTACTCCCGGAAGCGGCAAACCGTCATCCTTGGAAGTAACTGTACCAGTAACTGTACGATTTTGTGCATAAACCTGCGTCACACATAACACCAGGAAACACAAACTTACTAGTAGAAGTTTTTTCATGTTTGTTAATAATAAGATCAGTTAATAGTTAATTAATCATAAAAGTAGTGTTACGTTATCAATAAATCAAATGATTTGTAAAAAAAAGATGCATTTCATTAGAAATATTTCATTTTTTCAAATAAAGTTTAAAAATATAGTACTATGTATTGCATAATACATTCTAAAACATATATCTTTGCAATATGATTGTTGAAAATACACAAACCCAAATGAGAAAAGGCATACTGGAGTATTGCATTCTTTCTATTATAGCAAAGGGCGAGATATATGCATCAGATATAATATCTGAGCTTAAAAAGGCCCGGTTGCTTGTTGTTGAGGGTACATTATACCCGTTATTAACCCGTTTAAAAAACAATGGCCTGCTTGCTTACAACTGGGTAGAATCAACATCAGGACCGCCACGCAAATACTATGTGCTGTCAGACGAGGGCCGAAAAATTTTAGAGCAGCTTGATGGTACCTGGCAGGAACTATCATTTGCAGTACAAACCGCTATAGGCGACAGAAATAATTAAATACCTAAATAACCACCATCATGAATAAAACTATCATCATAAATATAAACGGCATCGTTTTTCATATTGAGGAAGATGCCTATGAAATATTAAAAGCTTACATGACCGATGTTAAGCGTCATTTTATGAACTCGGCAGATAGCCTGGAGATAACTACCGATATTGAGAACCGCATTGCCGAAATGTTTAATGAAATGTTGCTGCGTGAAGGCAAGCAGGTTGTTGTTGAACAGGATGTTAAGACTGTTGTTGAGCAAATGGGTTCTGTTGAGGATTTTGAACCCGCCGAAGACGGCGCAAGGCCCGAAGTTTTTAACTACAATACCGCAAGCCGCAGACTGTTCCGTGATCCGGATGATCGCTTGGTAGCGGGAGTGTGCGCGGGCATTGCCAACTACTTTGATTTTAACCCGGTTTGGGTACGTTTGCTGTTTGCATGCTTTGTACCAATTGGCGGCTCGGGGCTTATCTTATATATTATACTATGGATAGTTGTGCCTAAAGCTGTTACCCGTGCAGATCGCATGGCTATGAAAGGTGAAAAACTAAACCTGCAAGGGTTTAAAAATAATTTCGAAGAAGAGTTTAACACCGTAAAGGGCAATATTGCCAATATACATAAAGAAGCAAGACCATTCATTTATAAAACACGAGATTTTGCAGGCGATTTTTTTCATCACTTTGGCAATTTTTTGGGTGGCACTGGTAAAGTTCTCTTTAAATTATTAGGTATAGCAGTTTTAATTGCCTGCTTTGGTTTTATTATTGCGCTTGTTGTAGGCATAATAGGCTTAACGGTTTATGGCAATATTGGCATTTATCATTTATTTCCGTTCAATATTGTAAATAATCAAATCAATACTATATTCCTTATATGTGGCTTCCTAATGCTGGCTATACCATTAATGGCTATCATACTATTTATTATTCACTTAGTATTTAAGGGTGCGGGAATTACAAGATCAACAGGGTCATTCTTGTTATTAGTTTGGATTATAGCTTTAAGCGTAGTTATTTATTACACCGCAAAAGTTAGTGCCGATTTTAGAAGCGGGGCAAGTTTTAGCCAGACTATCAACATTAAACCGATGGCTGACAGCACTTACTATTTAAAATTGAATGATGTTAAATACTTAAGTAGCGAGGACAGTGTGCGTTTAAGTATTAAAGAAAAATTCAACGGGCGCGTAATATTGGATGATGACAATAATGACGAAATAAACTCACCCGGCAATGTGGAGATATACATTGAAAAAAGCGATGTTCCGCAACCTGTTTTGGTAGAATCATTTAGTGCAAGAGGGCGCACTTATGAAGATGCTTTATTTAATGCCCGAAGCACCACTTATCAATTCTCACAAGTGGGTAACGTATTAAAGTTTAACCGCAGGCTGGAAAAACCTATGGGAATGTTATGGCGCAACCAGGAACTGCACCTTACCTTAAAAATGCCAATAAACTCAAAACTGGTAATTGATGATAGTGTTGACAGATACGTTAGAGGTGCAGACATTTATGCTTGTAAAGATATTAACAAACAGGAAAATGCAACATCGGCTAAATTTATCATAACAAATAAAGGTTTAGAATGTAAGGTTGATACCCTGGTATTACCTAAAACTGTAAAACCAATAGCCCCTGCAGATAGTACCGTAATAACAGAATAAAATGAAACCCATATTAAAACATATAAGTCTGCTGATATTCAGCGGACTTATATTACCCGTTTGCAATAGTATAAGTCGGGAAAATACCGTATGTACTATAACTAATAATGTAACATCGGTAATAAAACCCCAATCAGATGATTTAGAGGAATTGGGCTTTTCTTTCTACCATGACATTGCAGAATTGGCTTTACCGATATTAAAAAGTTTAAATTAACTGTAACCTTTTACCCCCTTATTGCATCTTACCAATAAACAAAAAAGTTGCTCCTTACATATAAAGGCTCATTACTTAAATATCCGTGTATGCATAAATTCTTCTACATCTAAACATCCATTAAGCGGCGTATAGTCGCAACAGCTAAAAAATTATTTACTGGTTTTAAAAAACGAAGGGCACCCCTTCTCTGGATTTTTATTGCCAAAACTTTTTGTACTATGAAACCACTTATCAACAAACTACTAATATTAACAACCTTTTTACTCATTAATTTAACAGTAAATGCGCAGGCACCCAAAATTGCTACGGTTACTATAACAGGCACCTTACAAAACGAACAAGGCAAACCAATGGATTATGCCACAGTTACCTTACTTCGTGCAAAAGATTCATCTGTTGTAAAAGGCACCCTTAGTAATGATGCGGGCAAGTATACTCTTGATCATATCCCGGCTGGAAGTTATATTATTGCTGCAACAAATATGGGCTACCAAAAAAGCTACAGCCCGGCCTTTGAAGTAACCGGCCATGAGGTAACCGAAACAGTAGCTGCAATAAAAATGCTGCCTGCCAGCCGTAACCTGAAAACGGTAACCATAACATCATCAAAACCATTAATTGAACGCAAGCTTGACCGTACCGTTATGAACGTGGAGAACAGTGTGCTTGCAGCCGGCAACTCTGCATTAGAGATACTGGAGCGTGCGCCGGGCGTTACAATTGATAAGGATGACAACATTAGCCTTAAAGGCAAGCAAGGCGTTACCGTAATGATTAATGATAAGCTTACCTATATGTCGGCTTCACAGCTGGCCACCATGCTGCGGTCCACAGATGGCTCCACTATACAATCTATCGAGATTATAACTAACCCATCTGCCAAATATGACGCATCTGGTAATTCGGGCATCATTAACATAAAACTAAAAAAGAACAAGCAAACCGGTACTAATGGAAGTATAACGGCCAATGCATCGTACGGCAAAAACTTTAGAGATAACACCAGCCTAACTTTAAACCACAAACAGGGTAACCTTAACCTGTTTGGTACATTTAGTCGCGGTGATTTGAACCGTGAAAATAATATTGATATTGACCGTGTAATTGACAGCGCAAGCAAAAGCACTTATTTTAAGCAAAATACATTCATGCTTAATCACGTCCATTACAACAACTACAGGTTTGGTGCCGATTACAGCACATCAGCAAAAAACACTTTGGGTTTTGTGATCAATGGCGATTACACCAATGAGTATAACGACAATAAAAGCTCTACTTATTTAGGTAAAACACCCGCTGCCAATGATTCTTATCAGAACACATTTACTGATATGCTGCAAACGTATCGTAACATTGCGGTTAACCTAAATGATAAGCTACAGATTGATACCAACGGACAAGAATTGAGTATAGATTTGGATTATTCCAAATTCCATAATAATTCAAATGCTAAATACGACACCTATTTCTATCGTCCGGACGGTAGTAGCCTGATGCCGCCACTGTTTTTGCGCAACCAAACACCATCAGAAATAACCATCTATACTCAAAAAGCAGACTATTCCATACCATTAAATAAAACTGTAAAGCTGGAAACCGGTGTTAAGTTCAGTTCGGTAAAAACAGATAACGACCTGCAGGCGCAAATAAATAATGGCAATACGTTTATAAATGATACCAGCCGAACCAATCGCTTTATTTATGACGAAAAGGTTAGCGCGGCTTATGTAAACCTGAGTAAAACTTATAAAAAAACGTCGATACAGGCTGGTTTGCGTGCAGAACGCACTTTATCAACCGGTAATTTAATAACCCAGAACCAGGTAGTTAAACGCAGCTATCTTGATTTCTTTCCGAGTGTTTTCATTAACCATACCCTGTCTGATAAGCATGAGATAGGTATAAGCTACAGTCGCCGTATTGATAGGCCCAATTATGATAATCTTAATCCATTCCGCTTTTACCTGGACCAGTATACCTATGAGCAGGGTAACCCTTTCCTTAAACCACAGTATACCAATGCTTTTGAGCTAAGCTACACCTATAATAAAACTATTAACGTAACCTTAGGCTACAGCCGCACTACTGATGTAAGTGCTGAAGTTTTGTTAACCGATACCTTATCAAAGGCAACCTACCAAACCCGGGTGAACCTGAAAACACAAAACAATTACAATATCAATATAAACTCGCCCTATACTATTGCAAAATGGTGGACAGGTAACATCAACGTTAACGGTTTTTACATGGGCTTTAAATCCGACTCGCTATTGGGTGGAACATTAAACAACGGCCAGGCCGCATTTAGTATAAGATCTACACAAACATTTTTATTTGGCAAAGGCTTTAAGGCAGAAGTATCCGGTAACTATGAGTCGCCTTTAACTTATAGCATATTCAAAATAAAATCGCAGTATTCAGTAGATGCAGGCATAAGCCATTCATTCATTAACAAAAAGCTGAATGTAAAATTAGCGGTAACAGACATATTTAATACCCGCAGAAATAATTTAAGTACACATTTCCAAAGCGTAAACCTGGATATAAGGCAGAAAAACGAAACCCGTTTGGGCCGTTTAACCTTAACCTACAACTTTGGCAACAGCAAGATAAAGGTCCGCCAGCACCAAACCGGCGCCGATGATGAAAAAGGAAGAGTTAAGAGCGGAGGATAAAAAAGAGGCGAGAATCAAGAGATAAGAAACAAGACAAATAAAGTAAGAAAGCCCCTTTAATTATTGAAGGGGCTTTCTTGTATCTTTAGTCTTGGGTCTTGATTCTTTCCTTACTGCCCTACCATAAACACAGCGTTGCTAAACAGCAGCTTGCCGTTTTCCCAAAAACTGCGGAACAATGGATCATCAACTAAATATACAACCGAGCCGCGGCCCAGTGACTGTACACCAAGCAGCATACCATTCACTATTTTTTGTTTTGATTTGTATCCGGCAAAACCAGATACATAGCTATTCTTTTTAACGGTTCCTACGTTCCAGCTATCTTCACCTAAAAGTTCATATATATCATCATTCATTTTTAATGAGTAATAATATTCAGGCAGGCCAAAAGCTAACGGGTGGGTATTGTCAATATCCAGTTTAAATATAGCGCCGGCTATGGTTCCGGATATCGCGTTACGCTCACGATCAGAATATTTTTTTACGCTGATAGTTTTATCTTTAGCATCATCCTTCTTGTCTTTTTCTTCCTTCTTCTTCAAAAACGGCCCCTTCTTGTCTGCTAATAACGAAACCGCATTATCAATAGCAATCAGCTTACCGCCATCACGGATCCAGCTTTGCAATTTCTCTGAAGGGAAATCCTGATAGCGGCCATCAGGGAAAATAACCACATCAAAATCAGACAATCTTGCATGACCAATATCCTGGTAACGTACTAATGTAACGGGGTATTTTAGCTGCTGCTCAAATAGGTGCCAAACTTCGCCCATTGCTTCGGAGTTTACCCCATCGCCTGCAACAAGTAAAACCCTTGGCTGTTTAATAAGGTGTATCGCATCAGAGCCAATATCATTTCCTTTATCAACAAAGCCCGATGAAAGTGGCACCAGTTCATGACCCAGCTCTGCCGCTGTTTGGGTAACCACCTGGTCAAAATCTGTACGATCATTACTTGCTTTGGTAATAATTAAAGATCCTGCTGTAAATTTTTTGCCTCCAGCCTCAAAAGGCTTTTCGGTATAACGTACTTTTACGTTCTTTTTAAGCAAGGCAGCTAAAAACCTAACATCGGCAACAGACTGCCATGCCGACACATAAGCATAGGCCTGTGTATTAGCTAACGCCTGTGGCTTAGTAATGCTCCAGCTGGTATTAGCCGGTTTTAATGACTCTTTTAAACCATAAGCTTTTAAGCCATAAGCGTACGGAAGAGCCCATGCAGTAATGTCATAAGTGGCAGAATCAGGAATAAATGTTCGAGGCTCCAATAATACATGTAACAGTACCGATTTTGGCTGGTAAGCGTTTATCACCAGATCATTAGGACCAACATTATATTGTTCTGTTTTATCAGTAAAATAATTGTACCCGGTAACCGACTTGTTAGCCAGCCCGAAACCATATTTAATACCGTTTCTGCTCAGCATTTTGGCCAGCATATCGGTTTTTTCGTTGTTATCGTTCTTAATAACGTATGTTTTGTACTCGCCCGGAGGATTAGTACGGCTGTTATCATAAAACTTTTTAAACTCGTCCTTTAGTTTTGTTGCATTTTCTGATGCCGTTTCAATAGTACTGATACCAGTTGAGTGGTGGTGTGCAACACGCTGTACTAATGTTAAGGTATCGCCATTGCGCGTAATCACCGCAAGGCCACCGCTAATGCCGCCCTGTTCATAGGTCATGCCTATTGAGCCATTGTATAATGGGTAGGTATCGCCATATGACGGATAAAGCAGATCAAATTCTTGCTTGGTAAAATACATCCAGCCATTCTTGTCAAAATCTTTAGCGTTGTTTTTACCAATAGTCACCTGAAAATCGCGTTGCCATTGCGTAATGTCCTTATGATATGGTTCGGCAGCAGGAGCAAAATAATAGGGCGCATTTATTCCCTGCTCATGAAAATCAACATGAACCTGTGGCAGCCATTGATTATATAGGCCAACACGTGCCTGTGTTTCTTTTTGTGCCTGCCAGGCCCAATCCCGGTTTAAGTCAAAATAATAATGATTAACACGGCCACCCGGCCATGGTTCGGCATGTTCGCGTGATGTCTGATAGGCATCAGGTACTAAACCTTTAACCGAATTATAAAAATTCACATAACGGTCGCGGCCATCGGGGTTTAAACAAGGGTCAATAACTACAATGGTGTTCTTTAACCATGTCTTTGTACGAGTGTTTGCTGGGTCAACCATGTCAAACAGGGTCCACATGGCGGCCTCGCTTGATGCCGGCTCATTACCATGCACATTATAGCTTAACCAGGTAATTTCTGGTGCGTTAGCTAATGCAGTACCACTCTCTATTCCCGCTAAACGCAGGTTGTTATGTCTTATCTCTTCTAAGCGGCCAATATTTTCGTCAGATGCTATAAACATGGCCAGTAGCGGCCGGCCCTCGATAGTGGCGCCAAATTGCTGTAGTTTTGTGTTTTTTGATGCGCTGGCTATGTATTTAAAATAGTCGACAATTTTATGATGCGGTGTATATTGCTCGCCAAGCTTATAACCCAAAAACTGCTCGGGCGATTGAATGTTTTGGGCAAATCCGGTTGTTACAAAAAGAGAAAGTACAAATACAGAAAATAAATTTTTTATCATGAATAGAAAGTTACGGTAGCAAAGGCTAAATTTAAAATATTTTTTTGAGGTTTAATCATCCGGGGGCAATTCCGGTTAAACAAAAATCCGCACATTTGTATCATCCAACAAATGACACCACTACAGGCCCTTCAAAAGTATTTCGGTTACAGCAATTTCAGGCACTCGCAGGAAGCAATCATACAGCGTGTTTTAGATAAGAAAGATGTAATGGTGCTGATGCCTACCGGTGGCGGTAAGTCTTTATGTTACCAGTTACCGGCGGTATTGTTAAACGGGGTTACCATTGTTATATCTCCGCTTATAGCTTTAATGAAAGACCAGGTAGATAGCCTGAATTTGAGTGGTATACCTGCTGCTTTTTTAAACTCCAGCCAAAGTCCTGAGGAGCAGAAAGACATAGCCATACAGCTAAAAAACAATGAACTGCGTTTACTTTACATTGCGCCCGAGCGTTTGTTTGGAAAAGACGACCGGTTAATGACCTTTTTGCGTACCCTTAATATAGTACAGATAGCTATTGACGAAGCGCATTGTATCTCGCAATGGGGGCATGACTTCCGCCCAGAGTACCTGATGCTGGCGGGTTTAAAAAATGAATTTCCGGGTGTACCCGTAATAGCCCTTACCGCTACTGCCGATAAGCTTACCCAGAAAGATATACTGGAAAAGCTAAACCTGCACGAACCGGTAGTATTTATCTCATCATTCAACCGCGAAAATATAACCTACCGTGTTCATCAAAAAACAAAAAGCTTTGACCAGCTCCTTAATTTTTTGAGTGAGCGAAAAGAGGATTCGGGGATTATTTATTGCCTATCGCGTAAATCAACCGAGGCATTGGCCGAAGATCTTAAAGATGAGGGCTACGCAGCCGAAGCTTACCACGCCGGGTTAAACCATGAGATAAAGGCCCGTAATCAGGAAGCTTTTTTAAAGGATGAGGTAAAGATAATGGTGGCCACCATTGCATTTGGGATGGGGATCAATAAATCAAACGTGCGCTTTGTGGTGCATGTTGATTTGCCAAAGAATATTGAGGGTTATTACCAGGAAACAGGCCGCGCAGGTAGGGATGGTTTACCATCTGATACTTTGCTGCTGTATTCGCCGGGCGATGCCATTAAACTGAAAAGCTTTGCCATGGTAGAGAATAATGCTGAACAAAGCGCTATTATGCTGAAGAAGCTGGATGACATGGTGAATTACTGCCAGCTACATGCCTGTCGTCGTCAGTACTTAATGCATTATTTTGATGAACCTTTCCCTGATAATTGTGGCTCCTGCGATTTTTGCCTGAGCGAGTTTGTAAAGTTTGACGGTACACTCATTGCTCAAAAAGCGCTATCGGCAGTTGCACGGTTAAAGGAGCGTTTTGGCAGTGCCTATGTGATTGATTTTTTACGCGGATCTAAACGCGAAAAGATATGGGAAGAACATAAGCAGCTTAAAACCTATGGTGCAGGTGCGGATATTAGCAGGGCCGATTGGATGCGCTACTTCCGCGAATTAATAGCCATGGGTTATTTTAAATTAAGCGATGACGGCTATTCTGCTTTAAAGCTAACCACCAAAAGCGAAGCCGTTTTAAAAGGGTTGGAAAAAGTTGAGCTGATAGCCGCACAAACCATCGAAGAAAAAGAGCAGGAAGAAGTAAGCTTTGATGCCGGGTTAATGAGCCTATTGCGCAAGCAGCGTCAGGAAATTGCAATTGGCGAAAACTTGCCGGCCTATATAATACTGTCAGATGCTACCTTATTGGAAATAGCCACTTACCTGCCGCAGAAAATGGATGAGTTAAGGTTGATCTCCGGCTTTGGCGACGTTAAACTGGCAAAATATGGGCGGGAGTTTTTAGCGGTAATCAATACTTACAGTAAAGAAAACGGCCTGGTATCTAAAATAGATCAAAAATCTAAAAAACGCATATCTAAAACAAAAAAACCTGCACGTACATCAGATACTTTTAAAGCTACGTTCACACTTTATAAAGAAGGTAAAACAGTTACCGAAATAGCTCAGGAGCGTGGCTTATCGCCTACAACAATTGAAGGCCATTTAAGTAATTTTGTACAAACCGGCGAACTTGATGTATCTGAAATTGTTGCACAGGAGAAAATACCAGCTATTAAAGATGCGATTGAAAGCTATGGCAACGATAAATTATCTCCACTAAAGGAAATTCTGGGCGATGATTATTCTTATGGCGAAATTAAAGCCGTTATTGCCTGGATGAATTATAAGCAAAAGGCAGAAAGTTAAAAGCGGAAAGCCAAAAGCTGTTATCTTTAAAATGTTTAAGCCCAATAACACATGACCACTACAGAACAATTATACGAGCTATACCTACAGCATCCTCTTATCAGTACCGATACACGCAAAATTAGTGAGGGCAGCCTATTCTTTGCTTTAAAAGGCGATAAGTTTGATGCCAACACCTTTGCGCAGAAGGCCATAGAGGCTGGTGCTGCTTATGCTATAATTGATAATCCTGAATATAAAGCCGGAGATAAATTCCTTTTGGTAGATGATGTATTAATTGCTTTACAACAGCTTGCCGCCTATCATCGTAAGCAGTTGAGTATCCCGGTTATTGGTCTTACCGGTACAAATGGTAAAACAACTACTAAGGAATTGATTAACGCTGTGCTGTCGCAACGCTTTAAAACATTGGCAACGCAGGGTAACCTAAATAACCACATTGGTGTACCACTAACTATTTTAAGTATCAATAACTCGCACCAAATGGCGGTGATAGAAATGGGAGCCAATCATCAAAAAGAAATTGAACTGCTTTGTAATATTGCCCAGCCAACGCACGGCTTAATTACCAATGTAGGCAAGGCCCATTTAGAAGGTTTCGGCGGGATTGAGGGCGTAAAAAAGGGGAAAGGGGAGCTTTATGACTATTTAGGGCAATCTGGAAGCACTGCTTTTATTAATAGCGATGATGATACCTTATTAAAAATGCAGCAAGACCGCGGATTAAAGAATGTGGTTTATTGTGGTAAAAATATTAATTCTCACAATTTAGTAAGCGGAAAATTACTGGAAAACTCGCCCTTCCTTACTTTGGAATGGAACGACCGGCAAAGTGCATCATATAATGTAAAAACACAGTTAACCGGTGCTTACAATCTTGATAATATTCTTGCAGCTATTTGTGTGGGTACTTATTTTGAGTTGAGCACGGATGAAATAAACAACGGCATTGAGGGTTATCAGCCTAAAAATAATCGCTCGCAAATTATGCACACGGCAACCAACACACTCATTTGCGATTTTTACAATGCCAACCCAAGTAGCATGTTTGTAGCCATTGAAAATATGGACAAGATGCAGGCCGACCGTAAGGTGCTGATATTAGGTGATATGTTTGAGATGGGTAATGAAGCCGCAATTGAGCATACCGCCGTTATTGAAAAAGCAATGGATGCGCAGGTAGACGAACGGATATTTATTGGCAAAGAATTTTCCAGCCAGCAAACTGAAGTGCAGAACACCAATCTCATCAACACTACATTTTATATTACGGCAGAGGATGCCATTGTTGGGTTAAAA
This sequence comes from Mucilaginibacter sp., assembly GCA_028288285.1. Lineage (GTDB taxonomy): Bacteria > Bacteroidota > Bacteroidia > Sphingobacteriales > Sphingobacteriaceae > Mucilaginibacter. The sequence goes on along the minus strand of JAQBNZ010000203.1, from coordinate 2,407 downwards.
ACAACACCTATAACTAATGCTACCATTTTAATAAAAGGTTCACGGGGCATGGCTTTAGAGCGGTTGGTAGAACTGTTTTAAATGACCCTCGCTCTGTGATAGAATATGCTAAAGCGAGAGAGCATTCGCAGATTTCTATGCGCTTTATTAACACACCCCTGCCCCTCTCAAGAGGGGATTTAAGAGATTAGCATGATCTTAAAGCCAAATCCGCTACTTCTTCACCTACCAGGCTACCCATGGCTACGCCCATGCCGTTGCAGCGTACGGCGCAGAATATATTAGTATCAACCTCTTTTACAATCGGACTTATTTCTTCACCAAAACCCATGATACCGCTCCACCAATAATCAATTTCGGCATTTTGACCGGGAAGGATAACGTTGTGCAGGTAATCTGTTAGTTTATCTTTTACTGCATCAGTATGGCCAAAGGAGTGGGTTGCTTCGGCATTAAAATCAATATTACGGCCACCACCAAAAAGCACCCGGTCATCAATATTCCTGAAGTAGTAATAGCCTTCATTAAAATGATAAGTGCCTTTTATTTTTAAACCGGGAATAGGTTTGGTAACTAATACTTGCCCTCTGCCAGGTGTAACCTCCAAGCCGGGGTATAACTGGTTCGCGAAGGCATTAGTGGCCAGTATCACTTTATTTGTTTTAAAATTTCCTTGTGATGACTTCGTACGGATATAGCTGCCTTCTTTTTCAATTGCTGATATAGCACAGTTATTCAAAACCAAAACGCCTTGCGCATATACTTTATTTAATAAAGTATGCATCATTTTACCTGTATGTATCTGTCCTTCAAATGCATTGTAAATCATCCTGCTTACGCCTTCAAACCCAAAACCTGCAATTTTAGCATCTGATACTGAATAAATGTCATGCCCGTCAATCGCCGGTTTTAACAGATTATTCAAGTATTCGATTTTGCCTATGGTATCAGAGGCAACAATTTGCTCATCATTCATAAACAACTCATAACCACCATGCTGATGATAGTCTATATTGGCATCGCCCAGGTTTTGTCTCAATCGTTGCAGGCCTCGCCATTTATAATTGGCCAATCGTACCACTTCATCTTCCGAGGTGTGCTTTAGTGCCGCCAGTTGTTCAGAAACGGTTCCAAAGCAAGCAAAACCAGCATTTTTGGTACTGGCCCCGCTGGGTAAAAAGCCTCTTTCTAACACCAATACTTTCAACCTGGGTTCGCGGGTTTTTAACTGCAGGGCTGCACTCAGGCCCACAATGCCACTACCGATGATAATCACATCGGCATCATTAATAAATGCGGTACGTTCCCAGTATGAAAAATTATTAGCTTCCACTAATCAAAAGTATCAATTGCGAAGCGTTCTTGAACCCAATCAACGAAAAATAATAATGTGAAAAGCCAAATCCGTTAAATACTGCCAATATTACTATGGAATACTTTTTGAATGCTACTTTCTATAAACTTATTAAAATGATTCACCTATTATTTATTTCATATAATTCTGCTTGGCTGCTTATGATAGCAATTGCGCTAATCAGCTTTGTTGTGCAATGGCGTTTTAAAAGTAAGTTCAAGCAATATTCAGAAATGCCTTTACTATCAGGCCTATCTGGTAAAGATGTGGCCGAACGTATGCTGCATGATAATGGTATTTATGACGTAGAAGTTATTTCTGTTGAAGGGCAGCTTACAGACCATTATAATCCGGCAGATAAAACTGTTAACTTGAGTCCGGATGTATATCATAGCCGTAGCGTTGCCGCTGCCGCTGTTGCTGCGCATGAGTGCGGGCATGCTGTGCAACATGCCAAGGCTTATAGCTGGCTTACCTTGCGCTCAACACTGGTTCCGGTAGTTAATGTGGCATCAACCCTAACACAGTGGACTTTGATGATTGGTGTTATGCTGCTGTTTTTTACCCATAATCCATTTGTGTTAGCTATAGGTGTTGTAGCATTGGCCCTGGTTACTTTATTTAGCTTTGTTACATTACCGGTTGAATTTGATGCAAGCAGCAGGGCTTTAGCCTGGTTAAATAACAATTACAACGTTATGCAAACCCGCGAAGAACATGAACAGGCCAAAGACGCCCTTTGGTGGGCTGCCATGACTTATGTTGTTGCCGCCTTAAGTGCTTTAGCTACCCTTGTTTATTATGCATCATTGCTGTTTAACCGGCGAGACTAAATATTAACAAGAGTTATAACACAAAAAAAATCGCTTCGCTATTCGAAGCGATTTTTTTGTGTTATAAAGTAAGAATGCATTGTAACACTTTGAAGTTTTTGTCCGTCATATAGCCATATGAAGAAATACTTACTACTAAGCGTGTGCATAATGTTACTTACCCAGGCTTGCAAAAAAGAGGAGCCGGTATCAGAAAATATTGTATATGGCAAACTAAATG
>JAQBNZ010000183.1 GCA_028288285.1 Mucilaginibacter sp. | reverse complement strand
AAAACAGGAACATACCACCCGTAGCCATAAATTGAGCCGGGATACCTTTATTAAGCATTTTACCTATAAATGGCATCATAACTATGGTACACAACCCACCCGGGAACAGTATCTCACCCGTTTGCTGTGCCGTAAAGCCAAGCAGGGTCTGACAAAACACCGGGAACACAAACACTGATCCATACAGGCCGAAACCGAGAATAAATGATGTAAACATCCCCACCGCGAAACTTCGGTGCCTTAATATGGCAAAGTTTACTATTGGATATTCAATACTCATTTCCCGCCATATAAATAGTATTAAACCTAATATAGCTGTTATTGTTAATACAGTAATGTAAGGGGTTGCAAACCAGTCTTCGGTTTCACCTTTTTCTAATATAGTTTGTAAGCTGCCTACTGCAACAGCAAGCAAACCAATGCCCCACCAGTCAATAGGTTTCCCCTTTGCCTCCTTGGGTGTTTCATTTATAAATGTGTAAGCGCAAAAAGCAGCAAGGGCGCCAACCGGAATGTTCACGTAAAATATCCACCTCCATGAAGAGTGGTCTGTTATATAACCACCAATTGTTGGGCCTACAGTTGGGCCTACTACCGCCCCTAAACCAAATAACGCTGTAGCAGTACCTATTTGCTCACGGGGCCAGGTCTCAATCAATATAGCCTGCGAAGTTGATATTAAACCACCACCCGCAATACCCTGTATTATCCTGAATACTACCAGCTCATCAAGTCCGGTTGCATTACCACATAAGAATGAGGCAATGGTAAACACGATAATGGATGTAATGAAATAGTTCTTACGTCCAAAGCGGCTCCCTAACCATCCGGACATGGGGAGTATAATTACGTTTGCCACAGCATAACCAGTAACCACCCATGCAATATCCTCCAGGGTTGCACCAAGGTTACCCTGTATATCGGGCAGGGATACATTCACAATCGTGGTATCAATAAGCTCCAATAACGAAGCTATGATAACCGTAATGGTGATGATCCATTTTTTAAAGCCTGTTTCAGCCATTTTATTTATCCTTTAATTACAGAAACCTTTACGCTCATACCCGGGCGCAGTTTACTTATATCTTCTTTTGAACCGTTAACTTTAATTTTAACAGGCACACGTTGTACAACTTTTACGAAGTTACCAGTAGCATTATCTGGCGGCAATAATGAAAATTTAGCGCCGGTAGCCGGAGAGAAATTGTATACAGATCCTTCCAATTTCAAGTCAGGATAAGCATCAACTTCAATATCAACCTTTTGGCCGTTCTTCATTTGGTCAAGCTGTGTTTCTTTAAAGTTAGCGGTAACATATATGCTGTTATCGTTTACTATTGAAAACAAAGTTTGACCGGCCTGTACCAATTGGCCTACCTGTACATTCTTTTTTGATACAATACCTGATGAGGGTGCCTTAACAAGGGTATAAGTTAACTGTAGTTTTGCATAATCAATATCAACCTTCCTTTGGCTAACACCTGTATTGGTAACCTTTAACTGGCTGCGGCTTGTTGCTATTTGCTGTTGAGCTGCTCTATATTCATCTTTTGCGGCATTGTAAGCTGCACGTGCCACGTCAAGGTCGGCTTTAGCCTGGTCAAACTGTTGTTGGGTAATTGAACCATCCTTAACAAGGTTAGCATAACGCTGATAATCTTTATCTATTTTCTCTAACCTTGCAGCAGCAGATGCAACCTGTGCCCTGGCGCTTGCAGAATTAGCCGCTGTAGTAGAAATTTGTGATTCGCCTACGTTAATCCCTGCACTTGCACCAACCTGTGCTGCTTCAGCCTGTTCTAATTTAACTTTGTAATCGCGGTCGTCAATTTTTACCAGTGGCTGGCCTTTATTAACGTGTGTGTTCTCTTCAAACATAATACTATCAACATAACCACCTACACGTGCTACCACCGGGCTAATGTCGCCATCTATTTGCGCGTCATCCGTGTCAATATGTTTGCCATAGTATATGTATTCTTTTATACCGAAAATAAGACCGCCCAGCAGTAATACACCTAATATAATAGGCACCACCTTATTTGGTTTCTTTTTGGTTTCTGTTGCTTCGTTTGCCATTGCTTTATGTATTGTAATTATTTGTTAAGTTTTCCTGTTGATTTAATAAGTGTGTAGTATGCAAGTCCTGCGTCTGCTTTTGCCAATTCCAGGTTTATCTGTGCCTGATAAAGCAAAGTTTGCGCATCGGCGCGGTCTGTAGCTGATGATATATTGCTCTTATACTTTGATTCTAATATCCTGTTATTTTCCAGCGCCTGGTTAATGGAGGTTTGTAACAAGTTAATCTTATCCAGCGCCGTCCTGTAGTTCTGATAGCTTTGGTTTACTTCGTTCTTTACATTATCGGTAGTGATGCCTTTGTTAATTATTACCTCTTCGCGTTGTAAGCGGGCCTCGTTAACTTTGTTTTTGTTGGTCCATAATGAGCCAAAGTCCCAGCCAAGGGTTAAGCCTACCGATATAGGAGTAATAAAGTTTCCGCTTTTAGGTATCGGGTTACCAGATATACCTACATAGTAAGCACTGCCTGATGCTGATAGCGTAGGCGTAGTGTTTGCCTTAATGTTTTTTATATTGGTCTCAGCAACCCGTGTACGCAAATCCATCTGCCTAAGTTCCGGGCGGTTAGCCAGTGCAGTATCCAGGTAATTGGCTAAAGGCGCAGCATCGCGGTTAGCTTCGGTAATTTGTGCAATATTTAACTGGGTGTTTTCTGGCAGGCCCAATAAAATATCTATATTATAATTAATTATACGGCGGTTATTTTCCAAATCAATGCCATTTAGCTCAATATTGGAGCGCTGTAACTGAAAACGTAATACGTCATTTTTTGTAACCAGGCCCTGTTCAAAAAAGCGTTGCGATTGTTTTATCTGGGCATCAATAGTAGCTAAGTTTTGCTCAACTACTTTTTTGCCCTGCAATACTTTATACAAATTGTAGTAAGAATTAATAATACTGTAAGCTATCTGGTCCTTATCGTTCTCGGCATCTAAGCGTGATACCTGGGTTAATAGGTTGGTTGATTCGCGGGCATATCTCAGTTTGTTACCGGCCCAAATCACCTGATTTACAGATACTGTACCTAAGTACGCATTAGCGCTGGTGGGCAACACCAGACTTTGTTCGCCTACATTAAGTTTGTGCGCAGGTATTTGCGCGCGATTGTAGCCAACGCTTGCAGATGCAGAAGGCAAGGCGTGGTCTTTAGCCTGCTCATACTGAGATACGGCCTGGTCAATTCTGGATTGTGATAGTTTTAATACTTTACTATTTTCCAATCCAAGCTTTATTGCTTCTTCAAGGGTGATTGTCCTGTCCTGGGCGGCGACGGAGTTTGTAAACAGCATTGCTAACATTAGCATAGCAATACTGCCCACGGCCCTAACAGCTTTGTTTGTAAGGTAAGGTTTCAAGGGGCTATTATTTGTTGTTATCATTTTCATTTACTAAGTAAGCTTTTAACAGTTTTTTCAAATATGTTTTTAAGCGTGGTTTAAGTTTTTCGTCCTGGTTATCTTTATCCATTACATCATACCCTATTATTAATGATGATATGTGTGGAGTATTAACTATATAGTTTTTGGTGCCAAATATTGTAGCTACCAATAATTGCGGATCAACATCTTTATTGAACTCTCCGCATTTAATTCCATTGTCAATAATATCCTGGAACACAATCACATTTTTCATTAATATCTTTGTGATCTGGTCCGTCAAATCGGTCTTCTTTGACTTTGAAATTTCTCTGTTAAGCATTACATGAAAGCAGTTATTGTTCACAACCCTATCAACATAACTTTCAATATATTTATTGAGTTTTTCCCATGAGTTAGTGCTGCCATCGTTTCCTATGCTTAATAATACTGATTGAAAAGACGCTATCCTGCGTTCAAAAATGGCCAGGAAAACACCTTCTTTTGATCCGAAATAATAATTAAGCATGGCCATGTTAACATTGGCTTCGCCAGATATTAACCGGGTTGATGCTCCTTCATATCCTAATTCAGCAAAAACCTTTTCAGCTACATCAAGGATATGATCCTTTTTGTCTGTTTTATCTTTTTCCATTGTCTGATTCATCACGGCGCAAAATTAATCAAACGATTGATTAATTTTGGCTTAATTTGTCAACCATTTGTAAGACATTGATTACCATGCCAAATAAATTAGTTTCATATGATATAATATTTGCTGATACTTTATTGTGAAATACATCTTTACAATATATTTGTTGTTATGAAGCGCTACCTTCCTTTAATCTTTATCTGTTTTTTTATTTCCAATAGAGTATCTGCACAAACTTCGCCGGTTACGGATATTGGCACCATACAGCAAAATCTAAAAAAATTAAATGTGCTGGGCAGTGTACTATACATTGCCGCCCATCCCGATGATGAGAACACCCGCTTACTGGCTTACCTGGCACAGGAAAAACATTATCGTACCGGATACCTGTCATTAACCCGTGGCGATGGCGGACAAAACCTGATTGGTACCGAGCAGAGCGAACTTTTAGGATTAACCCGTACACAGGAACTTTTAGCCGCCCGCCGTATAGATGGTGCCGAACAGTTTTTTACCCGAGCCAACGACTTTGGCTTTTCAAAAGGGCCAGACGAGACTTTGAAGATATGGGACAAGGATAAAATTTTGGGCGACATAGTTTGGGTAATTCGCAACTTTAGGCCCGATGTAATGATTTGCCGTTTCCCTACAACCGGAGAAGGTGGCCACGGGCACCACACCTCATCAGCTATATTAGCACAAGAGGCTTTCTCCGCAGCAGCAGATCCTAAGCGATACCCCGAGCAATTAAAATATGTACAGGTTTGGCAGGCCAAACGCTTACTATGGAACACGTTTAGCTTTGGCAGCTTAAATACCACATCGCCAGATCAGTTTAAAATTAATGTTGGTGGCTACAACCCTTTCTTAGGTAAAAGCTATGGTGAAATAGCTGCCGAAAGCCGCTCGAGCCATAAAACTCAAGGCTTTGGTTCGGCTAAGCAACGGGGCGATGCATATGAATACTTTAAAACTATTTTAGGCGATGCACCAAAAACCGACTTGCTTGATGGTGTGAATACAACCTGGACACGTGTTAATGGAACTGAAGAAATAGCCGCTGAAGTGGCCTCTCTCAATAAAAACTTTAATGCCGAAATGCCTGAAAAAACAGTACCGGCATTACTTTCTATACTCGGCAAAGCAGATCAGTTAAGCGATGCTTACTGGAAAGCACAAAAAACGACTGAGCTGAAAAAATTAATTGTACAATGCGCGGGCTTGTGGTTTGAAAGTTATGCCAATGAGGCAAGCTATGCCTTAGATGATATAATAAAGGTGCGTACACAGGTTATTTTAAGAAGCAATATACCTGTTAGCGTTACTGTAAAAAACAACTCTACTTCGTTAGTAAATAACAATCTTACCAATATTGAAAGCGAAATGCCTGCCGATAATATTACCCAGCCTTATTGGTTAAAGAATCCGCATGGCGTTGGTTTTTATAATACCGACTATTTAGATAGTGGTAAGCTGGTATGGCAAAAAACATTGCCTCAAAATATACCACCATCAGTTTCTGTAAATTTTAAAATCTATAATACTGCTATAACTTACCAAACTCCGGTTGAATATAAGTATACAGACCCTGCCCGTGGCGAGGTTTATCAGCCTTTAGTAATTGCGCCGCCGGTTACTGCCGATATACAGAATAAGGTGTATGTTTTTAATAGTAAACAGCCGCAAACCGTACAGGTAAAACTAAAAAGTTTTACAAATGAGAGTGGTAGCATAAGCATGAAACCTATAGCCGGATGGAAAATTACACCGGATAAAATTGATTTTGCCGACAAGAAAAAAGGGGATGAATGGGCGGTTGCTTTTAGCATTGCACCAACCAATAACAATCCCAACACCGCTGTTTTAGAAGCAGTTGCCGCTAATAACAATTCGTTTTCTCTGGGTGTGCAAAGCATTAAATACAATCATATTCCTGCTATAACTTTGTTCCCGCCGGCACAAGCCAAACTGGTAAACCTTGACCTGAAAACCGCGGGTAAAAAAATTGGATATATTGCCGGCGCGGGTGACCTTGTACCCGAAGCACTACAGCAAGTAGGTTATGATGTACACCAGTTAACCGAAAGTGAAGTACTGAATACTGATCTATCTATCTATGATGCCATTATTACAGGCGTACGTGCCTACAATGTAAATGAGCGGCTAAGTTATGAGCAGGCTAAGCTACTGGAGTATGTAAACAAAGGCGGCAATCTGGTACTGCAATATAATAACAACAATGGCCTGGTTGTACGCGAACTGGGTCCATATCCGTTCCGTGTAGTAAATGAAAGGGTAACCGATGAGAATGCACCCGTTACCATTACGGATGCTCAAAACCCGGCATTAAATTATCCTAACCATATTACTCAAGACGACTTTAAAGGCTGGGTACAGGAGCGTAGCTTGTACATGGTAAGCAGTATTGACTCTAAATATAGTGCTCCTCTTCAAATGAATGACCCGGGCGAGAGCGCTAAAAACGGTGCCTTAATAGTAGCGAATTACGGCAAGGGAAGATATATATACACCTCACTGGCCTTTTTTAGGGAATTACCTGCAGGTATACCCGGCGCCTACCGCTTGTTTATTAATTTATTGAGTAAACCTAAAAAGTAATAATTGCATTAGGCATCAATGGTTTAATAATATAAATTTGCACGCAATAAATTAATAAAGTATTACTATGTCACAACATCATCACGAAGAAGAAAAAAATTACGATTACTTTTTTTACCTTATAGCATTAGTTTGCGGCATGTTCGTAGGCGCAATTGTTGAAAGAGGCTTTATTTGGATACCGGTAGGTGGTGTTTTTGGTTTACTTACAG
>JAQBNZ010000175.1 GCA_028288285.1 Mucilaginibacter sp. | reverse complement strand
ATAGTTTTCTACAAAGTGCATCCTTATTAAATAATCGCCGTTTGTTATAGGTATAGCATAACTTGTTGCAGCAAGATCTGTTGCCGCAGATAAATAGGTTTGATATAATGAGTCAATGTCTGTTCCTGCAACGCCTGATTTAACCACTTGCACATCCAATTTTATAGAGCCTCCTCTGTAGCTTTTATCTGCTTCATATACCTTGCTGCCAATAGTTAAATTAACATCTGACCCTCCTTTAATTCTTTTAACAACAGCAACGGTTGATGTATTATTATTTGCAATACCATAAAGTGGTATACGAAGCGGAGATGAAGAACTGTTGTAATAAACAAGTAAAGCGGCATTTTTAATACCTACGCTGGTTGGTTTAACGCTTGCTGTTATTGAGGTTGTAGCCTGTACGGTAACTGTTGCTGTTGTTAAAGCAGTACTTGAAAACTCTGCGGCATCGGGCCCAACTATTTTAATGCTGGTTAGGTTAATATCCGGATCTTTTGTTCCATCAGGGTACTGTTGACCCATATTTTTTAGGGTAAGATTGACTGATGTAGTAGCGCCTGTTAAAGTATTGGTGAAGTTCACATCAGACGAAGTAACACAGGCAAGATCTGAATAATTTGCAGAACCTGATTCGGGTTTAATGTTTTCTACATAGTAAACATTATCCTCGTAGTCGTAATTAGTAAATTCGGTGCCCAAATAATCGCAGTCTAAGATGTATGCGTTAGGTATTATGTTGCCGGCAGCATCTATTGCTTTCAAAATTCTCATTCCTATAAGTCCTTGATAATTTTTTGTTCTGTCAGAAAATGAGGAACCAACTTTAAATCCAAAGGAACCGGAAAAATTAAATGACCCTTGTGCCGGTGAGATGCTTGAACCTTGAATGCTTGGTACAACAGATTGTCCATAGAGATTGTTATGTGTAAACACCCTGGTTACTGATGATGAGCCTTTTGCATAATAACTCATGGTTTCAACTGCCGAACAGCAACCATGATAAGCGGCTAATTGATGTATAGTTACGGGCTTGCTTTTGTCGGCCTGGATAAAATACGATGCATCAATTTCACTTGAATTGGGTACCAGCGTTTGTCCATCTATGGTACCATCATCGTGCTCGTACCCCGTATTTGTTTTGTAACCAAATGCACTTATAATTTCCTGTGCATATGGTTCATTTGTACCTTCGCCGGCTGCTTGCCAAATGCCATGCAGCATTACCTCCTTTGTTGGCGCAATATTATCATTGCTTACTATAGTTAGTGTATCATTTAATATTGTTACTCTTGTGCCAGCATCTTTAGCTTTGAATTGTACAATAACTTCACTAAATGCTTTGGAGCTGACAGAAAAAGGCAGTTTTACAGTAGTGTCATTATTAACTGAAGCAATTTTCCAGGAGACAGTATTTGACAACTTTAAATTTGTAACATTAAGCTTCCCGGTACCTATATTATAGATGCGGAGTCTTACCTTATCATGGTTGGCATTATAAGGAGTAGTATCAGGACTGGTTCGTCGCCACGGTTCTTGAACTAATGAAAATACCAGCACATCATTCGCCGGGATAAGATCCATATTTTTTAAAAACATGTACGGCCCTGCAACCTGTGGTGTTGTTTGCGCAACAGCAGCATTCCCAATTAACAGGAGAACAGAAAAAAACAATGAGATAATTAAACGTTTACAGCAAAAATATATATCCATACCAACAATTTTCTTTAAGGATTTGTAATTCATAAAGAAAAAGCTGTTTAACCTTGATTATTAGTTAAACAATCAGTAAAATCCTGCATTAAATTACCTATAAAGATTAATTAAATATCGCCAAAGCTTAATTATGTACCTCAAATGTGAGGGTTTTGTGCTTTTTATGTAAAAGAACGAGCTGGTTAAAGAAAATATTTAGCACTCTAAATAAGAGTTATCTTAAAACTATTTTTTACTGCTATATAGATAATATGTGCTTCATAACATCTAAAATATTAACCGGAATCATCGGGTTTTTTCAAATATGCATTGATTTTTGCAAGTACAATAAAATTCAAAAGCCTGAAATTATTAGTTTCATGCTTTTGAATTTCGTATTGATTGTTCAGCTTATTATATAGCCGTAGAAGAGTTTACTTAACAAGTAATTTGGAAACCAAAGTTTTAGATGCCGTGGTGAATTGAATAATATAAACCCCTTTATCTAAATTTTTCTTTAAAGGCATTTCCACATTTACGCCTCCAATTTCATCAGTTGTAAAATCTTGAGATTGTATGAGTACGCCCCAGGCATTTATAATGTTAACCGTTGCTTTTTCATTACTTACAAAGTTTTGTGCATTTATACTAAAATTTGTGCCGGGACTCGGATTTGGATATACTACAAAATTTGAAGCAGGCGCCGCTTCTTGTATGGCAGAAGATAAAGAAGAGTAAGTACTATTAGCTGTTATAGATGATGATGCGGTGGTATTAACTTTAAATATTTCTAAACCTGCAATAGCAACCCTGTTTGCTGTGGGGGTAAAATTAATGTTTAAAACGCCATCGCTTACCGTTGTTTTAAAGTCCTTAACCAAAGCCTGACGATAGCCAACTTCACTATAAATATCAAAGTTTGACTGGACTTGCTTATTTTCCATATAGGTGCTAAAAACTCTGGATCCCGGAGCTGTCCAATAGTTTTCTACAAAGTGCATCCTTATTAAATAATCGCCGTTTGTTATAGGTATAGCATAACTTGTTGCAGCAAGATCTGTTGCCGCAGATAAATAGGTTTGATATAATGAGTCAA
>JAQBNZ010000131.1 GCA_028288285.1 Mucilaginibacter sp. | reverse complement strand
ATTTTGACCAAACCTTTGTAATAGTAACCCATAACGAAGACCTTGCTGATATGGCAGACCGTACCATATTAATGAAGGATGGAATGATAGTAAATAGTTTATAATTGAAAGTATTAATTACCTCCGCCACTTTGGGTATAGCACACAAGCTCAAAAATAAACTTAGCAATGATGTTGTTTTATTAGGTGATTATGCCGACTTGCCTGCTTTTATGCTTAAAAATATAATTAAGCTGCCAAACCCTGCAACAGATACTTATACACACGAAATGCTGAAGATTTGTCTTGATAATGATATTAAAGCTTTATACCCATTAACAAATGCTGAAATGGAGGTATTATTAATCTCAGAACAATTATTTAAAGAGTATAATATTAATATTATTGATGGCAGAAACGAGTTATAATGATATAGATCCGCGCAAGAAAGCGTTTATATTTGAACTTGATAATGTGCTTTATCCCGAAAAGGATTATATATATCAGGTATATTATTTATTTGCCAGTTTATTAGAATATACTGACCTTTCTGATGCGAAGCAAACAACCAACTTGATGATTGCTACGTACAACGATAAAGGGCAAGCCGCTGTTTTTGATGAAATAAAAACTAAATTAAATGTGGATGAAAAGTACCGCAGTAATTTGGAGCAACTGATGTTGGGTGCTAAACTTCCGTTAAAGTTGCTTTTATACCAAAATATACTTACCTTTTTGCAAGATGTTGTTTTAGATCGTAAAAAATTATTTATAGTGACAAATGGTAATCCGTTACAGCAGCTTAATAAACTAAAGCAAATAGAATGGCATGGTTTAGAGCCATACCTTGTTTGTTATTTTGCTAATGAAACATTACCCAAACCCGAGCCCGATGTTTTGGAATTATTAATGAAAGAACATGGTCTACAAAGAAGGGATTTATTGATGATTGAAAATTCGGACATAGACAGGTTATGTGCCGAAACTACCGGAGTAGATACTATCAATGTAAAAGATATTATATAGTAATAATAAATAAGCAACTTCGTTAAAACCAGCACATATATAATTAAACAATGCGAAAAATATTTTACGCGACAATATTACTATCTATAGTAATAATATCATCCTGCTCAAAAAAGTCGGTTACTCCTAATGTTGATCCGGGAATTGCGCCATCTAAAACCGGTTCGACTTTGGATTTAATGAGAGATTCTGTTTTTCTTTATGCACAAGAAGCTTATTACTGGTATGATGCGCTTCCTAACTATGCTACATTCAATCCACGTGCAATCACCGGAAGCAATGATTTAGCTATTTTACAAAATGAAATTGATCTTATTTCGCAATATAAAATTAATCCTGAAACAGGTAAACCTTATGAGTATTATGCTGCTGCCCCTGGTAGTGCTAAATATTCATTTATTGATGATGGGACTGTATCATCAGAATTGAATGGTGTGAAGGGTGATTTTGGTTTTGCTCCATTATATAATGACATTAATGATTTGCGTATAAGATATGTATATCCGGGTTCACCGGCAGATTTGGCAGGTATTAAACGTGGTTATGTAATTACCAGTATAAATGGACGTACAAACCTAACGTATGATGCAGGCAACGGAGGTGCTGGTACAAATGTGAACTTTGTGATTAATGCATATGCAAGCAGCAGCACTATATCTATGACCTTGAAGAGGTTTGATGGTAGTACATTTAATGCCAATCTAAGTGCGGCCACCTATACGCTTAACCCGGTTTTAAACCAAAGCGTAATTGACGCTGGCAATGGCCATAAAGTTGGTTATATTGTATTTAATAGCTTTACATCACCAACAAATGCAAATGCTAAGTTAAATGAAGCCTTTAATGAATTCTCTACCCAGGGTGTTACAGATCTGGTGGTTGATTTGCGTTACAATGGTGGTGGTTACGTTTCAACAGCAGAGTACTTAAGTAATTTAATTGCACCAACAGCTAAAAGTGGTACACCTATGTACTATACATACTTTAATGACAAATTAGCTAACGGTAAAGCAAGCATACTTAAAAATCAGGTACGTAAAGATGCTACTAACGGCACTTATAATTATAGCCAGTTTGATTATTCAGTTAATGGCAATGTAGTTAATTTCTCTAAAACAGGTGTGCCCACAACATTAAATTTGCTGAGCAGGGTATTTTTTATTGTAACAGGTTCTACAGCATCAGCAAGTGAGCTTACTATAAACAATGTTCGCGCTATAAAAACTTTAGATGTTAAATTAATTGGTACCACCAGCTATGGTAAACCAGTTGGTTTTTTTGATATTGACATTAATAAATATCAAATGTATATACCTGAATTTGAAACAAAGAATGCAGACCTTAAAGGTGGCTATTATTCTGGTATGACACCCGGTTCAACAGAGTATCCTGGCGTGAAAGACTTTGATGATGTTACTAAAGAGTTTGGTGATCCCACAGAAGGATTATTGGCGCATGCCTTAACCTATGTTAAAACAGGAACCTTTACCACAAGTGGCCCGGCAATACAGAGCCTGGCACGTAAAACATTTTCTGTTGATGAATCAAGCGCAGCAGGTTTGATGCTTGATAAAGATAAATTTAAAGGGATGATATATAATAAACCCCTTAAGCTTAAAAAATAATCAACTTTAAACCTTAAAGGCCCGTCATTATTGATGGGCCTTTTTTGTTTGGTATGGGCTCAGATAAAACCGGAGCGGGTATCAACGCATTACCATGCAGGTATGAAATAGTTTCCTTATATGTCTGTTTAACAGTTGTATAGCTAAATTTTTTTCTAATTGTATACCTCAAATACAATTAGCTTTATATATATTTATGCACCAATTGTAAACCTTAACAACCTGCTTTTATTGTATTTATCGCATTTATTTAATGTGATAAACACAATAAGGCTGGTAAACCTGCATTTCTATGTATAAAGCTCTATGTTCTATAATTGCTTTCATATTATGTGCTAATGTTGCTTTTAGCCAGGCAGACAGTACAAAATTAAACATCAGCGACACAAAATTGAAGACTTTGCTTTCGTTGCCAATTACTGAAAAAGCATATCTGCACTTTGATAAGCCTTATTATGCCCCTGGTGATACTATTTATTTTAAGGCCTATGTAACTATGGGCGAACGGCATGAACCCTCAAAAATAAGCGGGGTATTACATGCAGACCTGATAGACCCAGCTAATAAAATACAACAATCAGTTAAGTTACAGTTAGTGAACGGCATAAGCTGGGGCGATTTTACCTTGCCCGATTCATTGTATAATGGTAACTACCGTATAAGGGTTTATACCCAATGGATGCGAAATAGTACCGATCCGATATTTTTTGAACAGATTATATCTGTTGGTGATATAAAAAACACCCCAAATCAAAACACTTCCAATCAATATATTAAAAATAATAAAGCCGACATCGCATTCTTTCCTGAAGGAGGTAACCTGGTTGCAGGCATTAGCTCAAACATCGCCTTTAAAGCTATTGATATAAATGGTTTAGGTATAAATGTTAGTGGTATAATTGTAGATAGCGATAGTAAGCAGATAATCAGTATTTCATCAATCCATTTAGGTATGGGGAGTTTTTATTTGACACCAAAAAGCGGTAAAAGCTATAAAGCCATATTGGCTTATGCTGATGGCAGTAAAGCTACTGTCGATTTACCTATGATCGAGCAAAGAGGCATTGTGCTTTCTGTAAATAACGATTCTATAGCAAAAGCATCTGTTAGTATTGAGGCCAATAAAGCTTATTATGACGAGAACCACGACAAGGATTATACCGTTATTATTTATGCCGCCGGCAAGGCCACCTCTGTAAAATATAAACTGGATAACCCCATAATATCATTTGATATTATGAAAAGGCGTTTGGGTACAGGTATAGCTATGGTCACCCTGTTTTCGCCTGCTAATGAGCCTTTATGTGAGCGTTTAATTTTTGTTCAGAACTATGATCAGTTAAGTTTAGCTGTCAAAACAGACAAACCTGTTTATGGCCCAAAAGAAAAAGTAAGCATTAATTTGCAGGCAATCAATCGTGTAGGTGAACTCACAACCGGGCAATTCTCGGTATCGGTAACTGATGAAAGCAAAGTGCCTATTGATGAGAAAAACGAGAGCACTATTCTTAACAACTTACTTTTAATATCTGATCTGAAAGGTTACATAGAGCAGCCTAATTACTATTTCAGCAACATCTCCGAAAAAATAAGCCATGATTTGGACCTGGTAATGCTTACTCATGGTTACAGGAGGTTTCAGTGGAAACATATATTGAATGAGAGCCAGCCATCAATAAAGTATCAGCCCGAAAAAGGTATTGAAATAAACGGTATTGCAAACAGCCTGGGAGGTAAGCCGTTGGTTAATGGAACCGTATCATTGATATCACCGGCTGACCAAATAATGAGTCAAACAACTGATGACAAAGGCATCTTCCGTTTTAGTAATTTAATATTTACAGATACCGCTAAGTTTATATTACAGGCGGTTAATAGAAAGGGAAAGAACACTACCAAATTAACCTACAACCGAACTGAAAATAAGCCATATATAACATCCCAAATCGCTACTCAACAGGATACTGCAACAAGCAGGATAATGTCTTCTCATATTGAAAATGCTACTAAGCAAAATCAACAATTGAGTAAAATTGGGAAATTAAAGGGAAAGATGCTCAAGGAGGTAATGATTAAATCTAATAAAAGGTATACACCAAAAATGACCACAAGGTATGGTGTTGCCGACCAAACCATACCGGCTGAGCAAATAGGTTCTGATGGTCAGCTAATTTATAAACTAATGCCTTTGTTACGCGGGGTCAGATTTGTTTCTGCATCATCTATAGAAGTTAACTTTTATAAGCCAGAATTGACAGGTCCGTCATTTCGAGCCGTGCCCTTTAAGGTAGTTGTAAACGATGTAGAAATGGATTCCCAATTTAACATCAATTCAATTGACCCGAGCCAGGTAGAAAATATTGATATTGTAAGAAACCCTTTATCACCTGCAATAATATTTACTATACAACAAGGTGTAAACCCAAGGTATATAACCTCTATAGGAATACTACCAATTACAGTTAATGGTTTTTATAAAGCACGTGAGTTTTACTCACCTAAGTATGATCATCAGGACAATAATAAAGATCTTGATTACAGGTCAACCATATTCTGGAAACCAAACCTGATTACTGATAAGGATGGTAATGCCTCATTTGATTATTACAATGCGGATGGTACCGGAAACTACCGGATAGTTATTGAGGGTTTTGATGGTAAGGGGAATTTAGGCAGGCAGGTGTACAGGTATAAAGTGCAATAAGGTTGCATAATAATTAATTTTTTGAACCAACATCCTAAACATAATTTATGAGAACACTTTTGGCTTTGTTTTTACTTTTAAGTATTGCCGGTGCCGGTATAGCTCAAACCGATAGTGTTGCAAATAAAACCTATATATCCAAACTTAAGGGTTTACTTAATAACCAAATTACCGAAAAGGCTTATCTTCATTTTGATAAACCCTATTATGCCGCCGGCGATACCGTATATTTCAAAGCCTATGTAACCTTGGGTGGCCAGCATCTGCCATCAAAATTGAGTGGGGTATTACATGTAGACCTAGTAAATACTGCAAATGCAATAGATCAAACTATAAAACTGCAATTGATAAACGGTACAGCCCAGGGCGATTTTGCTTTGGCTGATACATTACCTAAGGGTAATTACCGCATACGTGCTTATACCCAATGGATGCGCAACATAGGTGATGACACTTTTTTTGAGCAGGTAATACCGGTTGGATCTTTAAAAAATACAGCACTTAAAGCGGCAACTAATACACCTAAGCAAGGCATGCCTGATATTCAGTTTTTTCCGGAGGGAGGGGAGTTTTTGGAAGGGGTGAGCACTAAAGTAGCTTTCAAAGCAGTTAACGCAAGCGGCGCAGGTGTAGATGTTAAGGGTATTTTAACCGACAATACAAATAAAGAAGTTGCCCGTTTTGCATCGGCTCATTTAGGTATGGGTTTTTTTAATCTGTTGCCCGAAGCCGGCAAAACTTATTCGGCAAAAGTATTTTATGCCGATGGTAGCCAAATAACGATCAATTTGCCAAAGGTTAAGCCCGAAGGTATTATCCTTACAGCCAATAATGATTCGCTTGCTAAAATATCGCTCAAAATAATTACCAACAAAGCTTATTTCGAAAAGAACAAATATCAGGAATTTACTGTAAAGGTAGTATCCGGTGGCAAAATAACTTCCTTTAAAAGCAAACTGGATTATGAAATAATGCGGTTTGATGTGCAGAAGAAAAACCTGCGAACGGGTATAGCTCAAATTACACTATATACTGCCAATAACGAACCATTAAGCGAGCGCCTGTTATTTGTACAAAGTCCTGATTTGCTAAATGTGGGTATAAACACGGATAAGCAGGAGTATAAGAACCGGGAAAAGGTAAATATTAACATCACCGCAAAAAACCAAGCCGATCAGCCATCTGCCGGTAACTTTTCCGTATCGGTAACTGATGAAAGTAAAGTGCCTGTAGATGAGAATAATGAAAGTACTATTTTGACAAACCTATTGCTTACAACCGATTTAAAAGGTTATGTAGAACAGCCTAATTATTATTTTGCCGATAACGCGGATGAAAGAATATCCCACCTGGATATTCTGCTGCTTACACAAGGCTACCGCAATTATGTATGGAAGCCCGAGGCAGACAGTCTTATAAAGTATCAGCCTGAAACGCAATTGCAAATTGCCGGGAAACTCAAGAATTATTCGGGCAAGCAAGCTGTGGCAAATGGTAAACTATCACTTATGTCGCCGGATGGCGGTCCGGTGCTAAGCCAAACATCGGGCCCACAAGGCGAGTTTGCTTTTCCTAACTTAATGTTTGCAGGGTATACAAAATTTATTGTTAATGGTGCTACAGCTAAGGGCGATAATAATGTAAAAATAAGTTTGGATAAGGAGGTGGTGTGGGCAACAGCAAATACATTATTGTCCTGGTCATTAAAAGCGACTTCAGATATAAACGCAATGATGGCACCATATCTTGAAAATAGCAAACAAGAGCAGGAAGATATAAAAAAATATGGCTCGGTGAATGGTATAATGTTGCAGGAGGTAAAAGTAAAAGCCAAGCAAATTAAAACTGAACCTGCCTATCGTACCCAGAGTCTTGCTGGCGTTGGCAATGCCGATAAAGTGATACATATGAAGGATATACAATTTACCGGCCCGCTTTCGTTGTTGCTTACTGGGCGTATAGGGGGACTAATATTTGTAAATGGTGTGCCTAAGTTGTTAATGAACAACATAATTGGAGGTAGATCTATGTTAGTTATTCTTGATGGGCTTCAATATCCACCGAATACCGCAATTGATAATATACTCTCTAACGATGTTGAAACTGTTGAAGTACTTAAGTATGCCAGCACATCTATATATGGGATGGAAGGAGGTGGCGGCGTTTTAATTATAACTACTAAGCAAGGCAGCGGATTAGCAATAGAGGGTATTGAATCGAAAGGCATTTTCCCGGTTGTAATAAAAGGGTTTTACAAAGCACGTGAGTTTTATAGCCCTGGATATGATTATGATATTGATATAGCGAAAAAGCCACATGCTGACTTGCGCACTACCGTATTTTGGAAACCGAACTTAATTACAGATAAGAATGGACATGCCTCGTTTTATTGTTACAATGCAGATGGTAAGGGTAATTACCGCGTAGTTGTTGAGGGCTTTGATAACAAAGGGAATTTAGGCAGACAGGTGTACAGGTATAAAGTTAATTAACCCATATAATATTATGTCAGTAAAAGAGATTTATAAATATTGCATTTTTTGGGTGTTGTTGTTTGTTATTACAGCAGGCACAGTATCAGCACAGCAAACATTTAATATAAGCGGAAAAGTTACAGATAATCAAGGCATTTTACCAGGTGCCACCGTTTTTTTAACAGGCACCAGAGAACTTACGGCTACAAATGAATACGGTAATTTTAAGTTTAGTAAAATACCGCCGGGTAACTACCAGCTCATAGTAAAAATGATGGGCTTTAGTCCGTTTTTAAAATCGATAACTGTTGCGGAAGAAAGTGTGGTGCTCAATATAACACTGCAGCCTAATATACAACAGCTAAGCGAAGTTGTTATTAAGCCTGATGTGGAATGGTTTAAAAATCTGGAGATATTTAAGAAACAGTTTTTAGGCGAAAATGACAATGCTCAAAAGTGTAAGATATTAAATGCCGAAAGGATATCACTTATCTACAATAAAAAAACTTATATCCTTAAAGCAAGCAGCGACGATCTGCTTATAATAGATAATAGTGTCCTTGGTTACAGGCTAACCTATCTCCTTGCCAACTTTGAATACAACAAGTCAAAAAACATCGTGGTATATATGGGCTATCCGTCCTTCCAGAATTTAAAAGGGACTTCACAGCAAGAGGTGGCATGGCGTGCAAACAGGAAATTGGCTTATCAAGGGTCTGTACAACATTTTTTAAGATCGGCATATAATGACGAGCTGAAAAAGCAGGGTTTTGTGGTTTATAAACTATCTAACTGGGTTCCCGGCGGGGCAGGTTATAAAAATAATATAGATTCAGTAGTATTTAAAAGGCGTACCGCTATTGACACCCTTATGAGCACCATAAACAAATCATTTAAAAAACTAACATCAAAAAATGCCTTGTTTGTTTTATATCTTAAACAAGGCGAAGATGAAAATTATAAACAGGCAGGTTACAGCCTAAGCCGATTATATGATGATAAAAGATTGGACACGGGGCAAACATCTGTAATTAACTTTTTATCACCAGGCGTTGCCGTAGATGGTAAAGGGGCGTTTTTTAAACCACAGGATTTGTTTTTTGAAGGATACATGGCATGGCAAAAAGTAAGTAACCTTACACCATTGGGTTATGACCCTGAGGAATAATTTTATTATTTAACCCAAATCGTTGATCTTCTTTACATAAAGCTCATCAACTAAAATAATTACAATAGCCAGCAGCGGCACTGCTAAAATTACACCCAGAGCACCGCATAGTGTCCCCATAATTACCTGGCTTAGAATGGTTAAAGCAGGCGGTATATCTATCATCCTTTTTTGAATGAGCGGCGTAACAATATTGCTCACTATTGTTTGGCTTATCATATATAATAAGGCAGTTGCAATAGCGGTATTAATGCTTACAGTTAGGGCAAGTAAAACGCCGGGTATCATGGCCGCTAATGAACCAAAGTTTGGAATAAGCTTGAGTATACCGGTTATCAGCCCAAGCACCAGTGCAACAGGTATGCCCATTATTGTTAACCCGGTAGTAATTAAAATGGTTATTAAAACCATAGAAAGCATCGTTCCCTTGAGCCAACCTTTTAATGCAAGACTAATGCGATCTAATACATTTTGCGCCAGCTCCTTTTTAGAATCGGGCATTAGTTTAATTATACCATCTTTATAAAGGTTAGGGCTGGCTGTAAAAAAAATCCCCAAAAACAAAATAATATATAGGTTACCAAGCACCCCAAAGCTGGTACTGAAAAAATGCTGTGCTGTTACGAAAAGCTTTTCCGACTTATCGCCAGTAAAGTATTCCAATATTTTTGCTCCAATGTCCGACTCGGCCAATTTTGCCTTGGCTGTATTTATGGTTTGAGGGAGTGTGTCATTTAATACAGCAATTTGTGCTTGTATTTTAGTGCCCATAAACCATAGCAATAAAGCAATAATGATGAATGAAACAGCAACAGATAATATCATGCATACCCTGCGGCTAAATTTGGTTTTTCTTTCAATAATATCGCCCAGTCCATGAAAGTAAACCGATATTAATACGCCTGCAAGCACCATTAGCAATACATTAAAAGCAATACGGGCTATTAAAATAACAACCACCAGCAAGGCAACAATGGCTACAGTATGCCAAACTTTTTCAATGTATGATAATTCTTTCCTGGTTACTTTCTCGTCCGGTTTTTTGCTGTCGGGCATGTTACGCTTAAATGATGATATACATTAAGGACACCATTTAAACTTAAAAGTTTTAACAGATGTTAATGAGTTAAGTTAACCTGAAGTTTTTGCAGTTTATTTCTTGTTTTTGCTCATTGCCAGACTTTCATTCTGCTTCATGCGGGCCTTTACAATTTTCACTATCAAATCTTCGGGCAAGGGTTTATTGGGTGCGAAGTGAAGCGTAGCGCCTGATACTTTTATATCTTTCAGATCATGCTTCAATTGTTTAACCAGCGGCGGACTCATGGTATAAAAGCTGCACGAGTTTTTATTGGTACCAACACCAACCAGCATATACAGGTATTTGAAACAAGGGATCTGATAGCTAATGGATTCTTGGGCCTGTGGTATAACCGAAAGAATGATCTCACGCATCCTGATCAATCCCGCCCTAAATTCTTCGGGTTGCAGCGATACATAATGATCAAAATTTAGCGGGGTTGAGTTGTCGGTTTTCATTATGTTATATTAAGTTGCTAACTCTAATTTATTGTTTTTTAATTAATTGAGGTACTTAAAAAACAATAAACCTTCCAGGCTTACCTGGAAGGTTTTGTAATATAAAAGGGGAACGGAAAATTATAAAATGGATAATGTTTTATGGCTGTTTATTAGCGGCTTTAGTTTTATTAAAGTATTCAACCAGTTTTTCAATATTGTTTAAGCGGAAGTCATTACTGCGGATACGTAATACAATGTCGGGTTCGTCGCCCATTACTTCGCTCATTATATCTATAAAGTTTTCGTTGGTAAGGTGTTGCATATTTGCCGTGCTGCTGCCATAATAATAACTCATTTTTGAGCTTTTACTACCACCGCCACCACCAAATGATATGCCTACGCCGCCGCCGTATGATGTACCATAACCGCCACCAGTGCTTAATCCTACTCCCGGCGATACATGTATGCCACTACCGCCACCGCTGCCTGCGCCGCGGGTAGCATAAATTTTAAGGGGTTCATCAACCACAACACGTACAAAATCAAAATCCTTTTTTGCCCAGGTTTCGTTACCCGGCGCATGTGCCACCACAAAGCTGTCTTTACCGGCCACAAATGATTGTAGATCGCTGGTGCTTAATTTTATTGGATTGGCTTTTTCGTTCTCCTTATATTCAATAAAGCCCTCATTTTTAATGGGGCCGCTACCGCCGGGATAGGCGCGTATCAAGCCTGTTTCAACAATCCCTTTAACATCAGTAAAATGGCCGGGTTGCCATTTTTGCGCGTAGGCGGATAAAGCAATTATAGAAATTGATAAAGTTAAAAGGTAGCGCATTAGTTATTCAATAGGGTGTTCTTTAAAAATCTTGTACTGTTTTACAAGCTCATCTATCTTACCATAACGGTATTCTTTGTTATTAATTGCTTGCACTATACCTTTGTTATCAGCCATTATTTTGCTCATAACTTCAATGAATTTACCCCGGCTTAATTCAGTTATATTATCTGGATTTTCTCCATAAAAATAACGGGTATTATATCTCTCCCAATAGCCAACCGTAACGGTAATGCCCGTATAGTTGCCGGTTCCCATTGTCGATGGAGTTGAATTTTCTCTTAAATTTACATAAAGCTTTATAGGATTATCTAACATTACATTTAAAACTGGGTATTCTTTAAGGTCGGGGTGATGAGATACTACAAAGCTATCTGCCTTAATTACAAATGCTCTGATTTTGTTTGTTGATATCTTTTCTTTCTTTACGGAGTCTGCTGTACGGAACTGAATATGGTCGCCAGCACCTTTAAAAATATTTCGGGCGGGAACATCCCATTTTATTTCTCCGCATATACGGGAGTTATTAGTGTCATAATAGCAAGCAGGCGTCCATTTGCCTACCTGTGATACCTGCGCTTTTACGGTGAATGAAATAAAAAAAATAATTAAAAGAAGTAAAGGTTTATGCATAAGGTTAAGGTTTTGGTTACGCCAAAATAAGATAATATTGGCTGCCAAAATAATATTCAAGCCATTTTTGTGATTTTATTGATACAACTATTAGCATAAAAAAATAAAATGATTAAAATTGAGCGCATAATTAAAACGCAAATAGGTACTTTTTAGCTATAATATATGATAACTGTTGATTTACGCAGCGATACTGTAACCAAACCAACCGCCGGCATGCTGGAAGCCATGTGGAGCGCAAAAGTTGGGGATGATGTTTTTGGTGAAGACGAAACCGTTAACGCGCTGGAGCAAAAAGCCGCTGATATGTTTGGCATGGAAGCCGCTATATATTGCCCATCTGGTACCATGACTAACCAGATTGCCATTAAATGTTTTACCCAACCACTTGATGAGCTGATTGCGGATCAAACCGCGCATGTTTACCGTTATGAGGGTGGGGGCATCGCTTTTAATTCGGGCGTATCAACCCGTTTGCTGAATGGTTACCGGGGCATACTCACTGCAGAAATGATAGAGCCGGAAATTAATGCCGAGAATATACATTACCCGCATACCAGTTTGGTGGTATTGGAGAACACTGTGAACAAAGGCGGCGGAAGCTGCTATACATTAGCTCAAATAAAACCTATAGCCCAGCTTTGCCACGATAAAGACTTAAAGCTGCACCTTGATGGTGCTCGCATATTTAACGCGCTTGCCTATACGGGTGATAGCGCCAAAGATTACGGTAAGTATTTTGATGGCATCTCGGTTTGTTTATCAAAAGGACTGGGCGCACCGGTAGGCTCGGTTTTATTGGCCGATAGGACCACTATTAAATACGCACGCCGTATACGTAAGGTATTAGGCGGTGGTATGCGGCAGGCAGGGTTCCTGGCAGCAGCAGGTATTTATGCGTTGGATCATCATGTGGAAAGGTTGAAGATAGATCACTCACACGCTCGTATTATGGCCGAAGCATTGGCCCAGGCGCCATGGGTAACCAATGTTGTACCGGTAGAAACCAACATAGTTTTGTTTGATACCACCGAACCGGCAGATGCTATATTGGCCAAACTGGAAGAAAAAGGCATAAAAGCTAATAGTACCGATACGCACCGCATCCGCTTTGTAACGCATTTGGATGTGCACCCCGAACAGGTGGAGTATGTGGTACAAACTATAAATTCTCTTTAGATTAAAGACGGAAAGATAAAAGACAAAAGATGAATGATCTGGCTTTATGCTTAGGTCATTCGTTCTTTGTCTTTTAATCCCTTAATCCCAAAAACCTACCTGTCTCTTCCCTGGTATTCAACCATCCAGGCGGGGTATTCTTTTGGCAGGGCGCTAACCTCATCTATTTTTTGAAGGTCATCAGCAGAAAGAACTAACTCTGTTGATTTAATGTTATCCAATAGCTGGTCAACATGTTTAGCGCCAATTATAGTGCTTGTTATGCCTGGTTGCTGCCTTACCCAGGCCAATGCAACCTGCGCAGCAGATACATTGTATTTTTTACCAATTTCGGTAATCACATCAATAATATCATAGCTTTTTTCTTTATTAATAGGCGGGAAATCAAAATCGCCACCACGCCGTGAGTCTGCCGGTTTTGGATTGTCGCGAGTGAACTTGCCCGATAAAAAACCACCAGCTAACGGGCTCCATGGAAATATGGCCAGGTTTTGGTCGGCTGCTAAAGGGACAATTTCGCGCTCAATATCACGGGCAGCTAATGAGTAAAAATACTGCAAGCCAACAAATTTGTTCCACCCGTTCTTTTCGGCAATGCCCTGTGCTTTCATAACCATCCATGCGGGCCAGTTACAGCAGGCTATATAGCGCACTTTGCCGCTTAATACAATATCATTAAGCGCTCGCATGGTTTCTTCAACAGGCGTACGTTTATCAACGCCATGTACATATAAAATATCAATATGATCCAGTTGCAAACGTTGCAGGCTTGCATTAACCGATTGGAAGATATGATAACGTGATAAGCCTATATTGTTTATTCCGTCGTTCATATTACCACGTACTTTGGTTGCTATAACCAAATCATGGCGTTTTAAACCAAGGTCAATAATTGATTGACCCAGCAGTTTTTCTGATTCGCCATAAGAGTAAACGTTGGCCGTATCAATAAAGTTAATGCCAGAGTCAACAACGGTTCTCATCAGGTCGTTAACTCCTTGTTGTTGTACTTTGCCAAT
>JAQBNZ010000108.1 GCA_028288285.1 Mucilaginibacter sp. | reverse complement strand
CGAATTGAATTTTATAATGGCAAGTTAGATTGCCGCTTATTTGAATACGAATTGTACGAAGGTAGCAAACGAGAACCCAGAGAATTAGAAAAATGAAAAAGCTGATCATAATTGCACTGTTACTAACATCAACTGTTTATTGTAAAGCTCAGGAAAATCTGGCGTTCCCTTTTCAAGGTGGCAACCCTATTATGACCAGGTTTTTTACAGACAGCTTGAAAGTTAGCCCGGAGATTGTTGCAAAGAAAGCTACAGGCATGGCGGTTTTTAAATTTACGGCTGATGTTAGCGGTAATATTTCAAAAATTGTGATCTATTATGCTGATGATTACCTGTTAACCCTACCGGTTATTGAGGCCCTTAAAAAATCAACTAAAAAATGGATCATTCCTAACAAGGAAAAATTCCATGACTTTATAATACCATTCTCTATTAACTTTAACAAGCCAACTACCGGCGTAGCTGAAGTTCAAAAGGCTGCTTACGCATTCTACAAGGTACGTAAACCAATCGTAGCAAAAGACCAAATACCCTTGAACGCGGCAACCCTATTGCCCACCGTGATTGTACAGTATAATATAAAGTAATTAAATGCTCCTGTAGTATGTAATTCCGTCGCTCGGCTCCAGCCCACAGGTGTTCGGAAGATAAAAAAGAAGCGGCGGGTTGTGCGATTCCCCTCTTGAGAGGGGTGTAGGGGTGTGTCCTTTGTGCGTGAATAACACACCCCTGCAGCCGCACCACCGACGCACCCCCTCTCAAGAGGGGAATTTTGTTAGCAATATCAATCTTCCGAACACCTGTGGGCTCCAAGCCGAGTGACTATTATAAGGCCTCCGGCCTCATCACAACTGCAACGGAATACAACTCCCCTTTACCGTACAAAAACGAACTGCATTTAAGGCTTCAGCTCTCAGTGCCGTCTTTTCTCCGGGCAAACCGCACTTATTAAATATTAATTATTAGTAATAATAATGTAAAAAATACTCTCTCTGAAAAAGATATACTTAAAAAAATAAAACAATTAAATCCAATCTCTTATTAATCTCGTTGATATATATAACTATACTTATGAAAAATATGTTGGATATTAAGACCAAAGCTGTTGCAGTAAATATTCGCAACAAGCGCGAGAAGCTAAATTATACGCAGGAATATCTTTCCGTTAAACTGGGCATTTCTCAAAATGCCTACAGCAAAATAGAATTAGGTTATACCAAAATAACTGTAGAACGCCTTTTTCAGATTGCCGACATATTAGAAACCGAACTGATAGACCTAATAAATACAAAAAAAGCTGAAGCTGCTGCTTAATTATTAGCGCAACTTGGTTTTGTTAATATATTTGCATTTATGACAACACCGAGTAATGCAGATATTATTGAGCAAACTGCAAATTTTGTACAGGACACACTAAAAGATGCAGAAGGAGGCCATGATTGGTGGCATATTCACCGCGTTTGGACAAATGCCAAACTTATAGCTCAAACAGAAAGCTGCAATACCCTTATCATTGAGCTTGCCGCATTACTACATGACATTGCCGATAGTAAATTCTATAATGGTGATGAGGAAATAGGACCCGCTACAGCAGGCAAGTTCCTTAAAAGTATCGCTGTTGATGAGGAAACCATCATACATGTACAACAAATTATCAGATATATGTCTTTCAAGGCGAGCTTTGATAAAGTTGTTTTTCACTCAAAAGAATTAGCCATTGTGCAAGATGCCGACCGGCTGGATGCCATTGGTGCCATTGGTATTGCACGTGCATTTACTTATGGTGGTTTTAAGGCCCGGGAAATTTACAACCCCAATATTCCGCCTAATTTAAACATGACCAAGGAGGAATATAAATTCACCACGGCGCCAACTGTTAACCACTTTTATGAAAAACTGCTGCTACTTAAAGATAAAATGAATACCGAAACCGGGAAAAAGCTGGCCCAGCAAAGGCACAGCTTTATGGAAAATTACCTGACACAGTTTTATTCGGAAGTGCAATAAACTATATTTAGTCTTCAACGTTTTTCAATCAGCCCCAAACTCCTACACGTGAATAAATTGCTACTTTCTATTGCTTTAATAATAAGCATTACAAAAATTTCTGCAGCACAGGATACGCTTAAACAGCAGCGTTTTAATTTCCATTTTCAGCAAACAGTAATTACCCAGTTCAAGCCCGGCTTTAGTGCCAACTATACTGGTAACAACAGCTTGCTAACCGGCAAAGAAACCCAATCATCATTAACAACCACATTTTTTGGGGGCGCCCGCTTATGGAAAGGTGCATCAGCTTATTTTAACCCGGAGATGTCTGGCGGTGCAGGCTTAAGCAAAACATTAGGTATAGCCGGTTTCCCAAATGGCGAAACTTTCAGGGTGGGCAGTGCCGAACCTAAAATTTATATAGCCCGCCTGTATTTTACCCAAAACTTTGAGTGGGGAAATGAAAAAGACACCCTTAATGATGATGTTAATCAACTGGCGGGCGCTGTAAGTAAGCGCTACCTGCACTTCACTGCTGGTAAATTTGGCATGGCCGATTTTTTTGACGGTAACGAATTTAGTCATGACGCCCGCTCACAGTTCATGAACTGGTCATTAATGAGTAATGCCGCCTGGGATTATCCTGCCAATACCCGTGGTTATGTAATAGGTGCAATGGCAGAATTAGGCCAGCCAGACTGGGCCCTACGGTTTGCCTTTACCATGACTACAACATCTGCTAACGGCGCTATCTGGGATGAGCGCATTGCACATGCCAATACTTTAACTCTTGAATATGAAAAACGCTTTACCCTTAACGGTAAAAAAGGGACCGTAAGGGTTTTAGGCTTCAGTAACAATGGCAAAATGGGCAACTACAGGCAGGCAATTGCCTTAAATCCGGTTGCCCCGGTAATTGATAGTAACCTTGTTTACGGTAAACATAAATACGGCTTTGCTATAAGTGCCGACCAGTATCTTTCAAAAAACTTTGGTGTATTTGCTAAAGTAAGCTATAATGACGGTCATACCCAAACCTGGGCATTTACCGAGATTGACCAATCCTTAAGCCTGGGTGCTGTACTTAAAGGTGGTGAATGGAAACGTAATGATGACGAGTTCGGGCTGGCATTTGTAGCCAACGGTATCTCCGATCCGCACCGCGATTACCTGGCGGCAGGCGGTTACGGTTTTATAATAGGTGATGGCAAACTGAATTATTCGCATGAATTAATTGCTGAATTATATTATAAGGTTAATGCTTATCAAAAAAAGCTGTGGCTTACACCCGATTACCAGTTTATAGCCAACCCTGGTTATAATAAAGACCGCGGCCCGGTTAATGTGCTCTCATTGAGGGCACATGTGGAATTTTAAGGAGCCATTACACCGATAATGTAAAAGCCCATCAACATTAAACCCTTAATACTAAATACTGTCATATTTCAAAATATGAAAAAGATCTGCATATCAATATTTATACTTATAGTCAGCAACTCCGCATTCGCGCAATTAAAAAACAATGTTACCAAATCAAAAATCACCTTCCAGATCAATAACCTGGGTATAAAAACCGGTGGAACAATTGGCAAAATGGAGGCTGAAGTAAAATTTGATCCGGGTAAATTAGATGCCAGCAAAATTGATGCTGTGGCCGATATTACTACTATCAATACCGATAATAATATGCGCGACAGCCATTTAAAAAGTGAAGATTATTTTGATGTGGTTAAATATCCTAACATAACCATGTCGTCTATTGCATTTAAGAAAAGGAGTGGCAATAACTATATTGGTCAGTTTAATATTACTATAAAAAATAAAACCAAAATGGTTGAGCTGCCATTTACTTATACTGATACAGGCAATATAGCCTGGTTAAAGGGTAGCTTTAAAATTAACCGTAGTGATTTTGGAGTTGGCGGCGGCAGTTTAACGCTGGCAAATGAAACCATTATTTTTATAGAGGCCGAAACCACCAAATAAATTTTGCCCTATTTATATAAAACATAATTTAATAATCATAATATAACATATTAATGCCCACCCACATGGGCATTAATTATTTTAAACAGTAAATTAGCGCATGAATTTGCGTGTACTGGTTTTCATTAACTCTATCGCCGTCGCCATTAGTCTCTCGGCAGTAAACTATTACTTTCAGCACAAGTGGTATGATATGATGGTCACTTTTTTGGTGACGCTAATTAGCAGCTATATTGTTTTTTACTATCTGATAGAGAAATACATCTACTCTAAAATAAAACTCATATACAAACTTATACATAACCTTAAACTGGGCCGAGACCTGCGCGATGCATTGGGCGAACACGTAAGCGCCGACCCTATAAATGATGTAGAGCAGGAAGTGAAGGAATGGGCAAGGTTAAAAAAGATAGAAGTTGACGACCTTAAAAAACAAGAAAAGTTCCGCCGCGACTTCTTGTCTAATATATCTCATGAGTTTAAAACCCCACTGTTTGCTATACAGGGTTATATTGAAGCCTTACAGGATGATGAATTTGAGGACAAAGAACTGGCCAAACAGTTTTTGGATAAGGCATCAAAAAATGTTGACAGACTAAGTTACCTAATACAGGATCTGGATGAGATATCAAAACTGGAATCGGGCGAGATACCTATTAATTACTCTAAGTTTAAGATAAATGACCTCGTAAAAGAAGTTTTTGAATCGCTTGAATTTAAGGCAGACCAGCACAATATTAAGCTGATATTTAAACAAAAATATGATGATGGTATTTTTGTAAATGCCGACCGGGAAAAAATAAGACAGGTACTGGTTAACCTTATAGATAATTCCTTTAAATATGGTAAAGAAGGTGGCAGCACATCAGTAAGCATATTTACCCTGCATGAACAGGTATTGGTTGAGGTTACTGACGATGGCGTAGGTATTGAAGAAAAAAACCTGCCAAGATTATTTGAGCGCTTCTTCCGTACAGATACCAGCAGATCCCGCCAGATTGGTGGCTCTGGTTTGGGGTTGGCCATTGTAAAGCATATTATTGAAGCCCATCAACAAACTATTAACGTACGCAGTACCGAAGGATTAGGCTCCACTTTTGGGTTTACACTACAAAAAGCAAAGCAAACTTTACCTTTTCCCAACATTCCGGCATTAAAAAGTTAACACTAACTTAACATAGCAACCGTACCTTTACCAAAAATTTCTTACCAATGTCACTCAACAGTATTTTCCAATATTTTGTACCAAAAGACAAAAAAACCTTCTTCCCTTTATTTGAACAGGCCGCAAGTAACGTTGTTAGTATGGCTACCATTTTAGTAGAGGCAGTTAACTCGGTTAACCCGGCTACCCGCGAAGAGTTGTTTAGGCAGATAGATAAATTGGAGAACAAAGGTGACGAGCTTACCCACCAGATATACCTTGAACTGGGCAAAAACTTTATTACCCCGTTTGATCGTGAAGATATACACTCATTAGCAACAGCAATTGATGATGTTGCCGATTATATACACGGTGCTGCAAACCGTATGCTGCTTTACAAAATAGACGATTTTAATGAGCATA
>JAQBNZ010000070.1 GCA_028288285.1 Mucilaginibacter sp. | reverse complement strand
CCATAGTTATGATGCCATTTATAGGTAAAATGCTTAATAAAGGTATCCCGGCTCAATTTATGGCTACGGGTGGTATGTTCCTGTTTTTTGTGTTTACCTGGATGCTAAGCAACTCAACTTTGGCAGTTGGACCAAGTAATTTCTTTTTACCGCTAATGATACGTGGTGTGGGTATGGCGCTGCTATTTGTACCTTTAACCACGTTGGCCATGGCTGATTTAAAGGGGCCCGAAATTGGGCAGGGTACAGGTTTAAATAACATGATGCGCCAGTTAGGCGGTTCGTTTGGTATTGCAACCTTAACTACCATTATCCACCTGCGCCAGGGGCTACACCGTAATAACCTTATCACGAATATGAACCCTTATAATCCTGCATTTACTGAACGTTTAAACATGTATCAACATGCGTTTATGGCCAAGGGGAAATCAATGATAGATGCTACGCACATGGCCTATGCCGCTATGGAAGGCGCTTTAACCAAACAAGTATTGTTGTTAACTTATGATGATGCTTACTGGATATCGGGCTTAGTAATGCTGTTCTCTATACCACTTTTATACTTGCAACCGTTCCGTAAGAACATGAAGGTACAAACAGATGCACATTAAAACAAAAGCCGTTCCACTAATACAAGCGGAACGGCTTTCTCCAAAAAATCAACAATTAAATTTGTAATCTCCCCTGAATTCACAAGGTGTTTAGATGGCAATACTATGTAACAGGGGATAAATAATCTTAAGCTATAAAATTAATAGTTTTAATTGAACCAAACCAAATTTTATTTCACAATATTTTACACAATCGAGGTATTATTTTACGGCAAGTTAAAAAATTACTTTTCCAGTTGCTGTTACCAATGATGCTATCCGCACGGCATCAAATATTCTTTCCTCTGTGCTGCCTAATTTTATCAATGAGTCTTCATGGGCATTTACGCACATCTCGCAACCGTTAACGGCAGATATGGCAAGGCTCATCAATTCAAAGAATTCTTTTCCTGTAACCGGTTTCATCATTAGCTGCATGCGGATACGTGCAGGAATCTGTGTGTATTTCTCTTTCTGAGTAAAGTGCCTGAAACGATAAAAGACATTGTTTGAGGCTAATAGCGATGCACAGCCAACAGCTTCCGCAATATCGGGAGCTGTAGCGCCCTGCTCTTCGGCGTATTTGGTATAGTAGGCAATAAGCGGCTCGTTGCCGTTATTAACTGCAGTGCTTAGCCCCAATAAAGCGCATTCTTTAGTGCTTAAGTGCTCGGAAGTAAGAGTGCTGGTAAAATTCAGCTTTAGATCGCGAAGGTAACGCGATTCGCCTTTTTCGAGCAATGTAAGGCTTGATGTTCTGTAAGTGCTATCAATACTCATGCTTTGCAGCAATTCTTGTATAAGTTCGGTGCTTTCGTTCATGGTAAATGTGTTTGGTATTGTTTGTAAAAAAAATAACCACAGAGGGTACAAAGTTTTTCACAGAAATAGACAAGCTTTAAATGAATGTCTATTCCGTGGTTTTCCCTGCGTTCTTGTGGTTAAAAAAAGTTGTTAAAAACAACTATAAATTTATACAGTTAATGTTTCCTGGCCTTTTTCCCAGTTGCAAGGGCAAAGTTCGTCGGTTTGTAAACCATCAAGTACACGTAAAACTTCTTTAACGCTACGACCTACACTTAAATCATTAACACACACCCAACGGATGATACCGGTAGGATCGATAATGAAAGTAGCACGGTAAGCGATTTTTTCAGTAGGCTCTAATATACCCAAATCTTCAGCCAATGATTTTGAGGTATCAGCTAACATTGGGAATTTAAGATCGCGCAAATCATCATGATCTCTTCTCCATGCAGCATGTACAAATTCAGAATCGGTAGATGCACCAATTAAGCGTGTGTCACGGTCGCGGAACTCGCCAAAGTTTTTGTTGAACTCAGCAATTTCTGTAGGGCATACAAAAGTGAAATCCTTTGGCCACCAGAACATTACGGTCCAAACGTTATCTTCATTAACCAGGTAGTCTGAAGTTATTGTTTCAAACTCTTTTCCTTTTTCGATACTTGTTACAGCTATTTTAGAAAACTGTGGGAATTGTTGTCCTATCGTTAACATATTGGTTGTTTTGTTAAATATTATGCAACAAATATACGGTTTTTTAAGAGCGTATTATATCCAAAGTTTCTATGAGCTATAGATAAAAGCTATATAAGAAATTACTGATATTGAGCCTCGCTATGGCAATTGTGGAAAAATACCATTGCGAGCGCAGCACTTCTCGCAATAACATAATGGGAATAGCGATGGATTACCGTCGCTATTCAAAAATTATAATATAAACTTAGTGCTTAAAAAGTTGGAGTCGTTATCGTTCACTATCTCGTTAATAAGCTGCTTGTTGGTATCATTAAGTTTAGCGGCTACCAATGAACGGATGGAAAACGATCTTAATGCGTCATGAACTGAAAGTGTACCCTCTGCGCTGTCTTTCCTTCCGGTAAAAGGGAATACATCCGGGCCACGTTGGCATTGGGTGTTAATGTTTACCCGGCTCACCAAATTCACAAATGGATCTATCAATGACGATACCTCTTTTGCATCATTACTGAAAATACTCACTTGCATGCCATGTGGCGAATCTATCTGGTATGCTATAGGCTCTTCAATATTCTCGAATGGAATTATGGGAATTACAGGGCCAAACTGCTCCTCGCGGTATAGCTTCATTTTCTCATTCACCGGATATACTACCGCCGGGAATACAAACGATGCAGCAGTAACACCGCCATTTTTGTTCATTACTTTTGCGCCGTTAGCTATGGCATCATCAATGCAATCTTTCAGGTAATCTGGTTTATGCGGCTCGGGTAAGGGGGTAAGCTTTACGCCATCAGTCCATGGCAGGCCGGGTTTAAGAGCGTTAACGGCTTCGCTAAACAATTTAATAAATTCATTTGCTACGTCTTTATGCACAAATATTATTTTTATGGCCGTGCAACGCTGCCCGTTAAAAGATAGTGAGCCCAGTATACATTCGCTTACCGCCAGTTTCAGGTCGGCGTTTTTGGTAATTATAGCGGCGTTTTTAGCATCCAAACTTAATACTGCACGCAAGCGGTTTACTTTGGGATGGCGCTTTTTTAAATCATTAGCCACCTTACTACTACCTATGAAGGCTAACACATTAATTTTGCCTGTAGCCATTAGCCCCGGTGTAACGACTGCACCACGACCGTAAACCGTATTTACAACTCCTTTAGGGAACGAATCTTTAAAGGCTTTTAGCAATGGGTAATGTAATAGCGTGCCATGCTTGGGTGGTTTAAACAATATGGTATTCCCCATGATAAGGGCGGGTATCAGGGTTGTAAAAGTTTCGTTAAGCGGATAGTTGAACGGCCCCATACACAATACCACACCCAAAGGCGACCTGCGGATCTGTGCCACCAGCCCTTCGGCTATCTCAAAACGCGACGACTGCCTGTCAATATCCTTTAACCCGTCAATAGTTGCGTTAATATATTCAATGGTACGGTCAAACTCCTTGGTCGAGTCGCCGTATGATTTGCCTATCTCCCACATCAGCAGCTTTACTACCAGGGTACGCTGCTCGCTCATTTTATAAACAAAGCGCTCCATACATTTAATGCGGTTAGCCAGAGTCATGGTGGGCCATTCGCCGCGCCCGTTATTGTAAGCTGCAAGGGCAGCCTCCATCGCTTCCATCGCTTCGTATTCGCCGCAAACCGGATAAGTGCCAATTAGCTTACGTTTAAGGGCGCCATCAGGCCCGGGAATGCAAACAGGTGAATATACTTCGGTTACATCGCCATCCCATTGGCGCATTTCGCCGTTAACCAGGTATTCGCGCTGGTGAATTTCTTCAATATGATGCTCGGCAGGTATTTGATCTTCGGCAACAAACATACTATGCAATTGATCCTTAAAGTTTTCCATACGCAGGGAATGTTTTAATGTGAATTAAGGTTAGCGCAATACAAAGCGCAATGCTTAAAAATACAAATCATTGCAGAGTAAACCAATACAAGCGCAGCTTGGTTTTAATTATTCATCAAAGCCTCATGCTGGTATGTAAATGCGACATTAAACATCATTAAGGGTTTTTTAAGGCAATGGGTTCGCCTTATTTTTAACAATAGTTTTTGGAGTATGCTTAGAGATATATTAACGCAGTATGCCATATAATATGTCCAAATCAAACGGCTTTTTTATATAATCATCAAACCCAAATTTGTCATACTCCTGGTTTATATTATAGTTACAGCTTAATGCTATTATAGGTAAATGAGGATATTTAGATTTGATGCGCTGACAAATTTCAATACTTTGCTGTCCGCTAAACCGATAGTCAAGCATAACAACATGAGGCCTTATCTGATCTATAAGTTCAAGAAAATTACTGTCGTATCCTAATACAGAATAAACTTGAAAGCCTTCATATTCTAAAGCTACAGTAAGCATGTCAAGAATGTCCTTATCGGTTTCCTGAACAATTATGGTTTTCATTTTTCTTTGAGTTAATAAAATCCAAAAAAGCAAGAAACGTTATCACAAGTTGGATACTGTTTCTGGGGTTCTTTGCTAATATAATTAATTAAAACGATATTATTACAAAGGCAAATCATTATAAATGATTTGCCTTCAAAATGCTAAGCGTAATTTATGCTCTACTCAATTATCACCTTCTTTTCGTAAGTTTTAGTGCTGTTTTTTAAGCGTAAAATATACACGCCATGATTTAAGAAATTACTGTTAATGGCTATTTGATTATCACCTGCGAATATATTTACCGTAGAGCGGTAAACCCTAAAACCCATCATATTTGTTAGGGTTATTTCGCCACCGTCTTTAACGTGTGAAGCAAGCTTAACATTTATTACCGATGTTGCCGGATTTGGATATACCTGTAAAGGATCGTTTATTACTGAATCTGCCGGAAATGAGAAGTTTCTTTCTACAG
>JAQBNZ010000040.1 GCA_028288285.1 Mucilaginibacter sp. | reverse complement strand
AATGCTGCTTTTAAACCCATAATTAATTGGTTTCGGCAATATCATCATCCACATCCTTATGGCTGTAAACCAGTTTGCGGTAGGTTACAGCCAATATAATATTCACAAAAGGGTAGGTGAACAATATAGCTATGGATATAACAGGATAATATTGAGCAAGTTTTGCAGGCAATGCAATTAGTAAAATAATGATGTCTAATATTAACACTACTTTAAGCAGGTAACCTTTGGTAAGCTGAAAGCTTTGTTTTAATGACTCAAATGGCCCGGAAGCATCATCAACAATAAATGTGTTAAAAAACATTGATCTTAAAGCCAGGTACAATCCCAAAATTCCTACTACAACCTCCACTACAAAAACCAGGTCAGAATTACCTTCCAATTTTTCAATCAATATGGTTATGTTGGTTATTATAAAAGCAATTATAAATACAACAACCAGGTAACTCCAAATCATTTTAAATGAAGGCAGTACCTGCGAAAATTCAAATTCATAATACTCGCTGTCAATTAAAGTAAATATCAGTTTATATAAGCCGAGTGTTGTGTAAGCCTGCACCAATATCATCAGAAACGATACAAACATGGTGCCTGCAAATTCAGTTGGCGATACAATGAAGGATATAATTACTCCCAATATTGAAAGTAAAAAAAACGCAATGGCCGAATAAACAATTATGGTTACAAAGTTCTTCTTGAAAATATCCCATGCAGTTTTAATAGTTTCTACAACAGAAAAAGGGTGGTACATACTACGTTTTTATGATCTTTTTAACACTACTCGTTTCCAATAATCTTGCATAAATCCCAACCCATAGGCAGTTAGTTGAGTGAAGGCAGCTATAATGCTCAAAAATGCGATTTTTGCTGATTTATTTTTGTACCATGAATGGAAAAATATTAATAATACGTAAATCGCTAACATAAAATTACAAAATTTTGCAATTGGCCAGTTAAGTACGTTAGCAATAATTGTAAATATAATGGCAAGCGTAGCAAATGCCGGGAAAAAATGCACCAGCTTTAATTGAGCTGGGAAAAATTTATAAATATTAATGCGCGCACGCCCAAAAAAGTGAATTTGCTTATAAAACTTTACAAAATCTGTACGGCGCTTGTGGTAAACAATGGCATCGGGTATTAACCCTATTTTATAACCTAAAGAATGTATACGGATGCTGTACTCAATATCTTCGCCTAAGCGGGTAATGATAAAGCCACCTGCTTTTTCCCATACCTGGCGTGATATACCCATATTAAAGCTACGCGGATGAAATTGTCCTATCCCTTTTTTGCTGCCCCGGATACCACCCGTTGTGAAAGGGGAGGTCATGGAATAACTAATGGCTTTTTGCAGCGGGGTAAATGAGTGGTGTGCACCATCGGGGCCGCCATACGCATCCAGCCAGTTTTTGCTGAGTGAATCGTTTACTATTTGCAGGTAATTTTCCGGTATCAGGCAGTCGGAATCAAAAATAATAAAGTAATCGCCTTTGGCGCGCTCAAAGCCAAAGTTGCGGGTAAAGCCCTGTCCTTCATTAGCTTTTTCAAAATAGCGGATGTTAAGCCTGTCTTCAAAGCTTTTTACAATGTCACCGGCTTTATTTACAGAGCCATCCTCAATAACCAAAACCTCAAACTGCTTATAAGTTTGAAGTGTTAAAGTGCCCAATAACTCATTTATCTCTTGCGGGCGGTTATATAAAGGTATTATAATAGAAAAAAACATTCTTTTTTAGATGTGCAGATGTGCGAATGTACAAATATGCAGATGTTAAAATAGTGATTGGATTTATAAATATTGACGTTGAATAAAAGGTATTTGCACATTTGCATATCTTCTCATCTGCACATCAAATGGTATCCTCAATTTGATAGTTATTGCGGTCGGTTGAGTTGCGTGAAACAAGTTCGGCAACAAAGCCGGTCAAAAATAGTTGTGAACCAAGTATAATAGCCACTAATGCAAAATAAAACAACGGGTTATCTGTAGGTTGCCTTGCAACTATATGATGCGATAGGTTGTACAGCTTTTCTACAATTAGCCATATGGCTAATACTATACCTGCAAAAAAGCTAAGTGTGCCCATTGTGCCAAAAAAGTGCATAGGCCGTTTGCCAAACTTGCCTACAAAAAATATAGAAAGCAAATCAAGAAACCCGTTTATAAACCTGCTCCACCCAAATTTGGTTTTGCCGTATTTGCGTGCACGGTGCTCAACCACCTGTTCGCCAATTTTGGTAAAGCCAGCCCATTTTGCCAACACAGGTATGTAACGGTGCATTTCGCCATACACCTCAATGTTTTTTACAACAGCGTGGCGGTAAGCCTTTAATCCGCAATTAAAATCGTGCAGGTTGGGTATGCCGCTCATTTTACGTGTGGCGGCGTTAAATATTTTTGTAGGAACGGTTTTACTTAACGGATCATAACGTTTTGCTTTCCAGCCTGATACAAGGTCGTAATTATCTTCGGTTATGCGGCGGTAAAGGGCGGGTATTTCATCAGGGCTATCTTGCAGATCGGCATCCATAGTAATAATGACCCTGCCTCGTGCAGCTTCAAAACCGGTATTTAAAGCCGCCGATTTGCCATAATTGCGGCGAAACTTAATGCCTTTTATAAAAGGATTGTTCTCCTTTAATTTAACGATCATATCCCACGAGCCATCCTTACTGCCATCATCAATTAAAATGATCTCGTATGTATAATTGTTCTCGTCCATTACACGGCTTATCCATGTGGTAAGTTCCGGTAATGATTCTACTTCATCGTAAAGTGGTACTACAACTGATATATCCATTTATTGGTAGAAATGCCGGGGTGTCTCAAATCAGCAACCCGCATTACCTGCAAAAATATAAAAAACATGCAACGGTTTTAGGGTTAGTTTTTTTAATCGGTATTTGGGTTTCATAATTTTAATATATTGCCATCGTTATTAATTGCTAAAAATGAAATTTTATA
>JAQBNZ010000200.1 GCA_028288285.1 Mucilaginibacter sp. | reverse complement strand
TTTTAAACATAACCTACATGCAAATAAATAAACAACTTATTTGGGTAGGCGTCATCAGCTTTGCAGCGGTTCAAATAGGCAGAACACCATTGC
Source organism: Mucilaginibacter sp. (assembly GCA_028288285.1). GTDB lineage: Bacteria > Bacteroidota > Bacteroidia > Sphingobacteriales > Sphingobacteriaceae > Mucilaginibacter. Next base: position 23,117 of record JAQBNZ010000200.1, on the reverse strand, counting down.
CTTTGTTTTACAATACAAATATAGATTTTTAGTTCAAAGTAGAAAGTGTAAAATACAAAGTTGCGTACATGCTCCGACTTTAAACCTTTAACTCCAGATTTTAGTGTAAAGTACAAAGTTGCGTACCTGCTCCGGACTTTAAACTTTAAACCTTCAACTTTTAACTCCATACTCATTACCTTTGAACATGAGTATCACTCCCGAAATAGAAAAAAGGCTTATCCAACTGCAGGAAAAATACAATGCCATGGGGCAGGATATGACCTCATATCTGGATGGTTTACTGCATGCTGATTTTTTGACCTATTGGGATTACATTCACCTGGATACACTCCTGAGCTTGCAAAGCCCCAAAACACCGTTCCCTGATGAGGAGATCTTCATCATGTATCATCAGATAACGGAACTGTACTTTAAGCTTGCCCTGCACGAGTGCAAACAAATTACCAGTGCAGAAGCTTTGACCCCTACATTTTTTGCCGCTCGCCTAAAACGCATTAACCGCTACTTTGAAGCGCTTACCCAATCATTTGAAATTATGGTAGATGGGATGGAGAAGGAGCAGTTCCTGCAGTTCCGGATGTCGTTGCTGCCGGCAAGTGGTTTCCAGAGTGGGCAATACCGTATGATAGAGATTTACGCTACTGATTTTATTAACCTGGTAGTTGCAGATGAGCGCCAAAACATGGCAACGGCTTCCATCGAACAACAGTTTGAGCATATTTACTGGAAGTATGGTGCAACTGAGCTATCAACCGGCAAAAAAACACTTACACTAAAACAGTTTGAGAAGAAGTATGCTAAAACGTTTATAGAGCTGGGCAAATCGGTTAGTACAACCAATTTCAACAGTCTGTTACAGCAATTTAAATATAAAGGCGACAGCACAAAAGAACTGGAAGAGCAGTTGCGCCAATTGGACGTTAATGTAAACGTGAACTGGCCGTTATCGCACTATAAATCGGCTGTTCGTTACCTGCACCGCGAACCCGAAGAAATTAAGGCTACCGGTGGCACCAACTGGCAAAAGTACCTGCCTCCGCGTTTTCAACGAAGAATATTTTATCCATCATTATGGTCTGTTGATGAACTGGAGAATTGGGGTAAAGGTTGGGTAGATAAGGTGGTAAGCGAAATTAATTAGCTTGCTGCCGCCAGGCTGTTCTCGTGCACTTTGTCTGTTATCAGCTTTTCAAGCTCATAAAAGTTTTCGAATTTATTAATGATCATTAATGATGGTTTTGTGGCTATTTTACTTTGCAGGTAAATGCCATCCTTACGCTGCGTCATTTCTTTGATGTTGCTAAAAGCCATCGTTACATCGGGCCTGTTCAAAACACGCAATGTTATATCATTATCAGTAGTAATTAATTGTGTACTATCTATAATGGAAAAATACTTTTTACGTCCAAAAATGTATCCTGCGGCTAATGCCGCAATAATAATTGCGAATATTCCCATAGTTAATGCAGTACTGTTTTTATAAAGCAGGTTATAAGCAAAAACCAATATAATAACCGCATAATATGCCAGCATGGTACGTGTCCAGGTCTTTTTGAGGTCAGCATTACCAGCGGGAGTAAATTTGTAAACAGGCATATTTGTTGTTTGTTAATGTGCTGTAATATAGTCTTCAAAAGGCTTAAAAAATAAATAATACCTATAAATATTTCTATCTATGCAAGCATCTTGTAAATAACCCTGCAATTTGTGGGGATAATTAGTCGTATGGCCGCTTTAAGGAGACTGCACAGACGGGAATTTGTTCCGTTTTTGTTCCGCTCAGCGTTCCGCTTTTGTTCCGCTTTGTTCCGCTTTTAGCGGAACGGAACAGCGGAATAAAATATCTTTAAAAGAAAATCATTGAAATTTCTTAACTTGCCATTTTCCGATTTAAATACGTACTGCCATGACCGAAACATTGGACATAAAAATAACACAAACCCCCACTTCCCGTTTAGCTGAAACGGACTTTAATAACTTGCCCTTCGGTAAAGTTTTTTCTGACCATATGCTTACGGCCGACTACGAAGATGGCGAATGGAAGAATTTTGAGATTCTTCCTTACGGGCCTATAGAATTAAGTCCGGCTATTTCTGCACTGCATTATGGCCAGGCATTTTTTGAGGGCATAAAAGCATATAAACATGCCGATGGCAAAGTTTCTATCTTCCGCCCGGATAAGAATGCTATTCGTTTCAATAAATCAGCAGACAGGCTTTGTATGCCACAACTGCCCGAAGATATTTTTATACAAAGTATTGCAGCTTTAGTTGATATTGACCGCGACTGGATTCCAGGTAAAGCTAATCATGCTTTGTACATTCGCCCGTTCATGTTTGCTACTGATCCGTTTTTGGGCGTAACACCATCTGCAAATTATAAGTATATAGTGCTTATTGGCCCTGTTGGTCCATATTTTTCAAAGCCGTTGAGGGTTAAAATAGAAACCCATTATACCCGCGCCGCCGAAGGTGGTATGGGTTACGCTAAAGCTGCCGGTAACTATGGTTCATCAATGCTGCCTGCCCGCAAAGCTGCCGAAGAAGGTTTTGATCAACTGATTTGGACAGATGCTAAAGAACATAAATACATTGAAGAAATGGGCGCCGCTAACGCGATGTTCCTTTTAGATGGCAAACTGATAACGGCCGAAACAAAAGATACCATACTGGATGGTGTAACACGCGATACCGTTATTGCTTTAGCTAAAGATTGGGGCATTACTGTTGAAGAACGCAAGGTATCAGTAGCTGAATTGATTGAAGGTGCTAAAAATGGTAAACTAACAGATGCCTTTGGTGCCGGTACTGCCGCTACAATTGCATCAGTAGCATCAATAAGCTATAATGATGAAGAATACTTTTTAAGCGATCCGCAGACAAGAGAATTCTCTAAAAAAGTTTTAGCAACCCTTGACGATATTAAATACGGCCGAAGCGAAGACGCACACGGCTGGAATTATATGGTATAAGCATTAAAAGCTTAAATATTGAATCCTTGCATTGAAAAATGCAGGGATTTTTTTATCCCTTTTTTCATGCTGAACGTTTGAAGCATCTGGTCGCAAATGCATAGCCGGTAGATTCTTCGTTCCTCAGAATGACAAAAGGTAAATAAGAATTGTCATGCTGAACGTAGTGAAGCATCTATCCGCGAGCATTTGGCAATAGATTCTTCGTTCCTCAGAATGACAAAAGGTAAATAAGAATTGTCATGCTGAACGTAGTGAAGTATCTGTCGAGATGCGATAATAAAGTGCTAATTGAACGCGAATAGATTCTTCGTTCCTCAGAATGACAAAAAAATATTGTTACAGCGTCGCTTTCACTACAATATATGGCGACAGCAATTTGCTCTCAACCGGCACCAATTTGGTTATTATCTTACCGGCTACCCAAATAGCTTTTACCAGGGTTTTGGCAATGCCTGTCTGCTCTGATTTGTTTTCCAGCCAAACGGAGAATTTGAAATGGTAGTAGGCCTCAATTTCTTTCAGGCCCAAATCCTTACAGGCTGTTTTAAGCAGGTTAAGGTCCATGCTGTTAATGTTGTGCTTATCGTAGTTTTCCTTGTCGAAATTCTTTTGGACCCAGCCGTTAACACTCTTAAAGTTTGGCAGGGTAATGAACAGCGTACCACCGGGCTTTAAAAATTTAAGGTGTTCTTTTATTATAAATTTGGTATCGTTAAAGTGCTCAATCAACCCAAAGGAAAGCACCATGTCAAATTTTTCGGCAGGCTCATAGGTAAATAGGTCGGCTTCAATAATGTCAATATCACCGGGTTTCAGGTCGTTCACTTCTAAAAGCTCATTAACCAGGCCGGGGTGTATAAAATAGTCAAGCAGGGATGTTTTAAGGTGCTGATACTTTTTCAGATAAATAGCATAATACCCCGGGAAACCACCCAGTTCAACAGCAGTTTTAATCCCTTTTTCGGCTATAATGCCGGCCAGTATATCACCAAAAACATAATTTGGCTTAATTTTAAATATCAGCCCTTTTCTTGATTCCCAAAACGCTTTCCAGAAGGAACGGTCGGTTAAATTATTCTCCATTAAATATTTTCAATTCGGGTTACCGTTTCACCTTTATTTTCTAAAACCCTTGCCGGGTTACCCACTGCAATACTGTTTGCCGGAATATCCTTTATTACTACTGCACCGGCACCAATAATCACATTGTCGCCAATGGTAATATCGCCAATTATACAGGCATTAGCACCAATATCTACATTATTTCCAATTCGCGGGGAGTTGCTTAAACTACCGTCCGCCAGTTTTTTATGGCCTATGGTAACACCATTGCGCAGCACGCAGTTGTCACCTATAATAGTTTTAAAGTTTACTACCAGGCCCTGCCCGTGGTAAAATATCAGGTTTTTACCTACGGTTAATTTGCGGGGCAATTCAACACCTAAAACCCACTCTACACAAAAGCGGTAAATCATCAGGTACCAAAAAAACAGGATTTTTAACAGCATGTACCGGTTAATGGCATTTACCAGCCGGAACATAAACAGCACAATTCGCCCTTTTATATTGCCCCGGTTGGCCTTCCAATCCTGGAATAAATAAGCGAAAAAGTTCATCTTTGATGCGTGATTTTAGCTGTTAAACTTCATATTGATATGTGATGAAGTGTTCAAAAGTAAAATTTTTAATTTTAGTATCATTATACTTGCCATGATAAATGATCTGCTCTGAATGAAGGTTGCACTAATAAACACATCTGATGCCGGCGGAGGCGCCGCAGAAGCCTGTATGCGCCTGTTAAAAGCGCTGGAATTGAAGCAGGTGGATGTGACTATGGTAGTGCAGGATAAAAGGCGTACAGAGGCCCGCGTTTATTCTGTTGAGAAAAACGCTATTGACAAAGCCCGCTCTAACTTTAACTTTTTTTATGAGCGGTTACCTTTTATTGCTTTTCAGGAACGTGATGAATCTGTAAGGTTTGCTTTCTCAACTGCCAATGCGGGTACGGATATTAGTAAAGAGCAGGTAATTAAGGATGCAGATATACTGCACCTGCACTGGACAAACTCGGGCTTCCTATCTATTAAAGATATTAAAAAGCTGTTCGCCCTAAACAAACCCATTGTTTGGACCTTGCATGATATGTGGGCCTTTACAGGGGGATGCCACTATGCAGGTGCCTGCAATCATTTCATAAACCAATGCGGCAACTGCTATTTTTTGCGCAAGCCTGATGACAATGATATTTCGTACCACGGATGGTTACGTAAAAGGGATATGTATACCGCCGCTAAAAACATCAGTTTTGTAACATGCAGCAATTGGCTGGGCGAGGTAGCTAAGCAAAGCTCATTGTTAAAAAACGCAAGCATACAAGCTATCCCGAACCCTATAGATACCGACATTTTTTCGCCTAAAGATAAAGTAACTGTAAGGGCAAAGTGGAACATTGATCCATCAGCAAAAATAATTTTGTTTGGGGCCGCCAATATCAACGACAGGCGTAAAGGCATTATCTATTTGGTAAAAGCCTTGCATCACCTGAAAAATAACTATACGCAGAACAGTCCTGTAGAGATGGTGATATTTGGAAAGAACAAACATTTTGATGTTTCAACGCTGCCGTTCCCGGTACATCAATTAAACATTATAAGCTCGCCAAGCGATATGGCGGAGATATACAGCATGGCTAATGTGTATGTTTCACCATCAATTGAAGATAACCTGCCTAATACCATTATGGAAGCTATGGCCTGTGGTACGCCTTCGGTGGCTTTTAACACCGGCGGTATCCCAGATCTGATAGATCACCAGCAAAACGGTTACCTGGCCGAGTTTAAATCAGCTATTGATTTAGCTGCAGGGTTAAAGCAATTATTAGATTCTGCTAACGCGGATGAATTTTCTGCTGCTGCGCGAGATAAGGTTCTGCGTGAGTTTAATAATGATAAAGTTGCCGGGCAATATATCCGGTTATATAATTCAATCTTAAACAAAGGCAGCGTATGAAACCCACCCTGTCTGTAATAACCATAGTTTATAATAATGTGCGCGATATTGAACGCACCATGCTGTCGGTATTAAACCAAACCTATAGGCAAATAGAATATATTGTGGTGGATGGCGCATCGACAGATAGCACATTGGACATTATAAAACGTTACGAAAACCGTATTGCCAGTCTCATCAGCGAAGAAGACAATGGTATTTATGATGCCATGAACAAAGGCCTAAAACTGGCAACCGGCGATTACGTCATCTTCATGAACTCGGGCGATGAATTTTATGCCAACGATACAGTTGAGAAAGTTTTTGCATCTGCAGATGACGCTGATATTTATTACGGCGAAACAGAGATGATTAATGACCAGTTGCAAAGTCTTGGTGAGCGCAGGCACAAAGCGCCTGAAAACTTTACCTGGCGAAGCTTTAATTACGGTATGAGTATTAGTCACCAGGCTATTTATATTAAAAGATCGCTTACAGAGCCGTACGACCCCAAATACCAGTTAAGCGCCGATATTGACTGGATAATCCGCGCAGCTAAAAAAGCTAAAAGAATTGTTAAGGTTAATGGCTATGTAGCTAAATATCTTGTTGGGGGTATGTCAAAAACCAAACACCGCCAAAGCCTTGCGGAGCGTTTTGATATAATGAAAAGGCATTATGGTTTAGGGCCTACTGTGCTTAATCATGTGGTTATCACTTTTAACTTAGGCTGGTACTGGCTGATAAACAGAAGGACTAACGACTAACCCTACACACCATGTCATTGCAATGACATACGGATAATCTTAACCAAAAAGAGCGATGAGTTTTAAACCCATCGCTCTTTTTTATCAGCCTAAAGCAATTATGCTTATGCGGCTTTTTTCTTTTTGGTTTCCATAAATACAGCACCTCCTAAGGCAAGTATCAGCAGTATGGAGCCTGCCATTGAGATCACTTCGCCGGTGTAATATGATGCCGGGTGAAAGATGAACTCAATTTTGTGGTTACCCAATGGGATGGTGGCTGCACGCAATAGATAATCAGCACGGTAGTATGGTTGCTCAACATTATCTATCAGCATTTTCCAGCCTTTGTTGTAATATATTTCAGAAAATACCGCTACCTGGTTACTTGACGAACTGCTTTGATATACTAAATGATCAGGATTGTAATTAACCAGTTTAATGGTAGCATTAGGATCTGAACCCAGTTGTTTTGACTCAACAATTGATTTATAACTGTTATCAATCATTGCCTCCTCTTTTGGCGAAAAGCTGCTAATTGCCAGCATTTCTTCATCTGCATTTGCAACATATTTAACACTTTTTACAAACCATACATGGCCACAGGCGGTTGAATTTGCATGCATGCTTGCCAGCCCTGTTTTAGGGTCAGTAGTGATAATATATTTTGTATTGAGCATATCAAGCACATCCTGATTAACGCTTTTGCTAAACTGATTGTCTAATAACTCCTCATATCTTTTTAAACGGGCTGCGGAGTAACCGCTTATAGATTTATGGAAGAAAGGATTAAACATGTCAAATTTAGGATTAGCTGATGAATCAAACACACGGAAATCGGGATCAGTATCCTTCATTATAAATGTATCTACCTCACGCGGCTGAACTGCTTGTGCGGCATCCTGTTTTTCCTGAAAGCTTGTATCGTTAAGGTAGCGCTTATCTACCTGCCACATATCAACCAGTATTAGAGCTAAAAACGAAACAGACATAACTGTAATATTTATTTTTTGCTTAATAAATGCCCATAAAACACCAAACGCTAATATTATAAATACCAGTGTACGTATGGCATCAGAACGTTCAGCAGATATTCTATCCTTAACAATAGCATTTGCTACCTCATTAGCCATGCCAGTATCGCCTTTAAGTGCCTGCCCCAAATAACTAATTGTAGTTACATGGTCGGCTGATTTGAAACTTAAAAGAAGATCAGGTAAAATAATTAGCAATAAAGTAAAACCGCCGGTAATGTAAACCGAAAGCATTAATTTTTTCAGTATTACTTTTTTATCAGCTGTAGTAATAACTTCTTGTATGGCTAAAAATGCCAGCATTGGGAAACATATACTTGCAACTGCCAATATTGACTCAACCGCGCGGAATTTATTGTATAGTGGGAAATAGTCAAAGAAAATATCTGAAAGGTATGGCCAGTTTCTGCCAAATGATAGCAGCAGCGTTAATACTACAGTTGCTAATAACCACCATTTAAAACGGTGCCTTACAACTAATAAACCAAAAACAAATAGGAAACAAATTACAGCACCAAAATAAAATGGTCCGGCGGTACCGGGTTTGCTACCCCAATACAATGGCATTATTTGTGAGTTTATTTGTTGGGCTACCCCTAATGCTTGGTCTGCCGGTATGCCTTTATTAGTTAATAGGCTTACTGTAGCTGAACTTTGGTCTAAGGGTTGGGTACCCGGGCTTGCGCCGCCATAAGCATTTGGTATTAAAAAGGTAAGCGATTCGCCCACACCCTGGCTCCATTGATAAGCGTACTCTTTATCTAAACCGCTGCTTGGCTCTTTGGTGTTTTTGGTAAGGTTTGATTTACCACGGATGGTTTCGGTACCGTAATCATACGTGCTCCAAAGGATAGACGCATTTACTGCAAGCGCAAGCACGGTAGCTGCACCTAAAAATGCTAATGACTTTAAGAAACCCGCTGTTGCTTTTGCTTTAATTGCATGATATAGTTCAATACCCACTAAAATAAATATAGCGAGCATCAGGTAATAGGTCATCTGCACGTGGTTAGCCCTAATCTCCATAGCCAGAAACAACGCCGTTAATGCCCCGCCTGTGAAGTAGTTACCCCTTAATGTTAAAATAATGCCTGCCAATACCGGTGCAAAAAAGGCTATGGCAAAGGCCTGGTTGGAGTGACCCGCCACCAGTAAAATAATATTATAGGTAGAAAAAGTGAACGCGATAGCACCTGCTGCTGCAAGCCACGGGTTCAGTTTTAATACGATGAATAAAAAGTATGCACCTATTAAAAGTATCAATACCGTATCAACCGGGTTAGGGAAGGTTGCTTTTACGGCCGAAATAATGTGCGTAGTAATGTTACCCGGATACGGCGCCCATATCTGGAACACCGGCATACCGCTAAATATCTGGTTGGTCCATAGTATGGTGGTATCCTTGGCACGGTAATCCATAATTTCCTTTTGGGTGGATTGTGCGCCAATAACATCACTCTGACCTAAAGTTTTACCCTGGAATGCAGGCGTAAGGTATAAGAAGCATATAGCTATGAAAAGTGCAATAACAGCTATGTGCGTGCCATTACGTTTAAACCAGTTATTCATTTAAATCTTTTAAGGGATAATTTAATTTTATCTTCAAAAATAGAAAATTGAATGAGAATAGAAACGATAAGTTTTTATAAGATATTTATTTAGCAATTACGAGGCTGGCTGCTAAAGTAAAAGAACAGGAACACCATGAACGCCAGACTGCCAATGTAAATGATAACATTTATCCTGTTATACTCATCGGGGTTGCGGCGGATAGTGTAAACATTATATAGCGCAAGCGCTGCAATTGCCACCCAAAAAAAGTTATTAATGCTGGTACAGCCAGTAAACGCCTGTATTAACAAAGCCAGTACAATACAGTTGGTTAGCACCAAAAGCACTGTTGGTGGAGTGTTATTGTGGTTTTTGCGGCGTTTATATAACCCTTCAGGTAACATGCGGTTTACTTTATCTCTTCATAATCAACGAATTCGCCTTCAGAATCGGGCACGGTACCTTTTTTACCTTCGGGTATATGGTCAACCTTAACACGGCCATCCGGGCGTGAATGCTGCTGGTAGTTCTGTTGGTGACGTGCTTGTTCCTGCGCCTTATTAATTACGCTGTTAAATAGCATAGGTAGCACAAGGCGCACCAAGCTGCGCAGTATATATAAAACACAAATAGATATAATTAAAAAACGTATAAGAATCATCTGTTTTAAATTAAGCTTACAAATATAAGATTATAACGTAAAAAAAGTTTGGATATGATTTTGATGATATGCGGATGTGCAGATATGCGAATGTGCAGTTGACCAGTTTCGTTCATTTGCAAATCTATTCTCTTGCATCCTCTTCTTCATCTGCACATTTGCATATCTGCACATTTACGAAAACTTCTCTTCCATTGTCCTTTCCAGCGCAAACATTTCATCACGCAGCTTGGCAGCTAACAGGAAATCCATGTTTTTTGCTGCCGCAACCATGTCCTTGCGGGTATTCTCTATTGATTTTTTTAGATCGGCCTTGGTCATATACTGCACAATTGGGTCTGCGGCAAGGGTAAGCATGTCGGTTTCTACATAAGCCTGTTGTACACCACCTTTAAAGTCAACCACTGAGGTTTGCTCCATGATCTCCTCACGAGATTTGCCAACAGTTCTTGGTGTAATACCATGTTCAGTATTGTATTTGATTTGCAACTCGCGACGACGATTGGTTTCGTCCATCGTAATCTGCATCGAGTTGGTAATCTTATCGGCATACATAATAACACGGCCCCTGTCGTTACGGGCGGCACGGCCAATGGTTTGTATCAATGAACGCTCTGATCGCAGGAAACCTTCTTTATCAGCATCTAAAATGGCAACTAATGAAACTTCGGGCAAGTCGAGCCCTTCACGTAGTAGGTTAATGCCTATCAGCACATCAAACTCGCCCAAACGCAGGCCGCGCAAAATCTCCACCCGTTCCAGGGTTTTAACCTCCGAGTGGATGTAGCGGCATTTTATACCCAACCTATCCATATACTTGGCCAATTCTTCGGCCATGCGTTTGGTTAAGGTAGTTACCAATATGCGGTCGCCCATTTTTATGGTTTTATCCACCTCATCCAGCAAATCATCAACCTGGTTAATAACCGGGCGAACGTCAATTATTGGGTCAAGCAAACCCGTGGGGCGAATAACTTGTTCAACCACCACACCGCCTGATTTTTCCAGCTCAAAATCGGCAGGAGTTGCACTTACATAAATGGTTTGTGGTGCTAAACGCTCAAATTCCTGAAAATTTAACGGGCGGTTATCCATCGCTGCAGGCAAACGGAAGCCATAATCAACCAGTGAGATTTTCCTTGACCGGTCACCACCATACATAGCACGTATTTGCGGTACGGTAACATGGCTCTCGTCAATCACCATCAGGTAATCATCCGGAAAATAATCTAACAAACAGAACGGGCGCATCCCCGGCTCGCGACCATCAAAAAAGCGGGAGTAATTTTCAATACCCGAGCAGTAGCCCAGCTCGCGGATCATCTCCAGATCGTAATTAACCCTTTCTTCTAAACGTTTGGCTTCAATATAGCGGCCATCATCTATAAATTGCTTTTTGCGGGTTTCCAGTTCCTCCTGTATGGCCCAAACCGATTGCTGGAAGCGTTCGCGCGGGGCAACGTATAGGTTGGCCGGATAAACCACCATATGCGTCATCTTTTCAATGGTTTTACCGGTGGTGATGTCAAAAGTGCTTAGTTCTTCAATGTCATCCCCAAAAAAAGAAATGCGGTAAGCATAATCCATATATGCCGGGAAAATATCTACCGTATCGCCTTTAACACGGAATGTTCCGCGTTTAAAGTCGGCTGTGGTGCGGGCATAAAGTATCTCTACCAAACGGTGTAAAAAAGCGTTCCTGCTGATGCGGGTACCAACCGCGAATTTGAATACCGAATTGGCGAAGTCCTCGGGGTTCCCCATACCATAAATACAAGATATAGACGATACCACAATTACATCTCTGCGGCCGCTCATCAATGCCGATGTGGTACGTAAGCGCAGCTTTTCTATCTCCTCGTTTATCTGCAGATCTTTTTCTATATATGTATTTGATGAGGGGATAAACGCCTCGGGCTGGTAATAATCATAATAAGATACAAAGTAATTCACCGCATTTTCGGGGAAGAACTGCTTAAATTCGCCGTACAGCTGCGCCGCAAGTGTTTTATTGTGGCTTAATATTAGCGTAGGCTTTTGGGTTTGCTCAATTACATTGGCAATGGTAAATGTTTTACCAGATCCGGTTACACCCAAAAGGGTTTGGAAAGGATCGCCGCTGTTTACACCTTCAACCAGTTGCTTAATAGCGCTGGGCTGGTCGCCGGTAGGTACATATTGAGAGGTTATTTTAAAATCCATCAATTACAAATTTACGCAATAGTGATTACAGTTTGAAAGTTAGCATTAGTTACTAACCATTTTTGACTATCGAATGTTTAATTCATTTAAATGCAAAGTAAATAAGTGACGATGACAGCCCTATGTCAGCAGACGATTGAGGATGCAATTTATTTTAAATGACCGATTTTATTGTGGCTTGATGGTTGTAGCTACAGTAAACATATAGTATATTTATTTAACGAACATAAACCGCCAATTTCTAAGCAATGCACTTCATCCTTAACAAGACCAATACCATTGCCAACCAGTTTTTGGCCGAAATGCGCGATGCTGCCCTGCAACAGGACAGGCTCCGTTTCCGCAAAAACCAGGAACGGTTGGGTGAGATATTGGCCTATGAGATAAGCAAAACATTCACTTATACCGAAAGTGAAGTAACTACACCCTTAGGCATTGCTAATATTAACCTGCCCAATGAGCAGCCCGTGCTGGCAACCATCCTGCGCGCCGGTTTACCGCTGCACCAGGGCTTCATGAACTTCTTTGACCAGTCCGACTCTGCCTTTATAACGGCCTACCGCAAGATTAAACAAAGCGGCAGTTTTAATATACAGGTAGATCATATTTCCCACCCCAACCTTGATGGTAAAACGCTAATACTGTGCGATACCATGCTGGCCACCGGGCAAAGTATGGTACTGGTTTGTAAAGAACTGTTGGCTCAGTATGATATAAAGGCCCTGCACATTGTAGCGGTTATTGCAAGCGTAGAAGGGATAGCTTATGTACGCAAGAACCTGCCCAAAGCACAGATATGGGTTTGTGCTGTTGATGAAGAAATGACCAGCAAGGCATACATAGTACCAGGCTTAGGTGATGCCGGAGATTTGGCATTTGGGGAGAAGGCGTAGGGATTTTAGATTTACGATTTTAGATTTACGATTTGAATGGATGAAACAATAAAACCAAATGAGGTTGACCTGCGGTTAATTATAGTCGATTTTAATGAGGTAACACATGACGACATCACTTTAATGATCGGCGTCAAACCTACCTATGTTAGAATTAAAGGCATGCCAAGAAACCCTAACCGAATTGATTCCCCATTATGGCCTAATAATTTATGGTCGATGAATAGTGGGCTGGGACGGCATGCGTCTTTTGAGGACCAGATGAATGTACTTCTTGATATTATCGAAAAAAATATTGAGGTATTCAAAAATCTTTGTTCAAAATATTACTGTGAATTTGCATGTGCGTTAACTGTTTATAGGGACAATGACGAAAGTACCCCGTCAGTGCATTTAGATGAACGGTACAATCGTTTGATAAAGGAGTTGAATATAGAATTTGACATCGACTTGTACGTTTTTTAATAGTCATATCATAACTTTGCCTTGTTATGCCACAATCCGAAATCGAACATCCGCAATCCGAAATTAAATACAAACACATCTTCTTTGATCTTGACCATACCATTTGGGATTTTGATAAAAACGCCGAGGAAACTTTGCATGAACTTTATGGTAAGCATAAGTTAAGCGATATTGGCCTTCATTCCGCCGATTTGTTCATTGAGACTTACACACGCAACAATCACCTGCTTTGGGCGCAATACCATATAGGCGAGATCAGTAAAGATGAACTACGCGATGCCCGCTTCAAAAAAACATTTATTGAATTAGGAGTACCGCCTCACCTTATGCCAAGCGACTTTGAAGATGAGTACGTAAAACTTGGGCCAACTAAAACCAACCTGTTCCCACATGCACATGAAACATTGGCTTATCTAAAGAATAAATATACGCTGCACTTAATATCAAACGGATTTAAAGAATCAACCGAAACCAAGATAAATAATACCGACATTATTAAGTATTTCGATCAGGTTATAATATCTGAAGTAGTGGGTGTAAATAAACCTGATAAGGCCATTTTTGAATATGCTTTGCGAGTAGCCAATGCCACAAAAGATGAAAGCCTGATGATTGGCGACAGTATAGAGGCCGATATTCGCGGAGCTTTGGCTTTTGGGATGGATGCCATTTATTTTAACCCCTTTAATTTGGAGAGACCTGCCGATGTACCGGCACAGATAACCCATTTAAAAGAGTTAACTTTATTATTATGAATATTGCCAAAGAGCGCCGGGCTATTGACGAGGCATTAAACAGTTACCGCGAAGAAATAGATAACTTACCTGACGATCTTTTTGACATTACTCCACCAATGGGTGGATGGAGTTACGCCGAGGTATATGATCATATTATAAAGGCCAGCCTGGGATCGAGTATTGCGTTGGAGCGCTGTACGAATAATAATTGCCCGCCCACAAAAAAGGGATTGACCTTTGCGGGTTACTATATACTGTTGATGAACAGTTTCCCGCCGGGAGGAGTGAAATTGCCGGAATCTGTCGCCGGTAAAATGACCCCAACAAAAATTGATAAGGAAGCAGCTAAGAACCTTATTATAAAAACCCGCAAACGGATTGATGGCATTGTTGGTTTGGTGCAAGGTGCATCGCAAAAAGCACGGTGGCAACACCCGCGAATGGGGATGCTGAATGCACAGCAATGGTTAAAATTTATTCGCATACATTTACAACATCACCTGAAGCAATTAGATCGTATAAAAAATAATTTTTCAAAAAAGTAACCTTTTACATTTAACATAGTCTTAACAATATAATTATTTAATTATAGGATATTTGTAAAAACAAGGAAAGATGAATTTTGAATTTGCTTATTTGTTTGTAGTAGGATTATTGGTGCTTCTGGGTGCCTTTTATCTTAGCCCTTACGAACTAAAGGTTAATGAAGAGGACGACGAGGAATAACAGTACAAGCCGCCCCGCGCTACTAATTTACCGGTTTAATTTACCGGCCGGAATAATAACCCCAAAACTTTGATGGCAAAGCGCGAAGTAGACATAGTTATTATATCTGATGTGCACCTTGGCACATATGGCTGTCACGCCAAAGAACTTCTTAAATATCTTAAAAGTATAAAGCCAAAAATGCTTATCCTCAACGGGGATATTATTGATATATGGCAATTCAGCAAATCATACTGGCCCGAGGCGCACATGAAAGTGGTACGCCGCATTCTTAAATTTGTTACCGAAGGCATACCTGTTTACTACCTTACCGGCAATCATGACGAGATGCTGCGTAAGTTTACCGATTTTAATCTGGGCACTTTTCAGTTACTTGATAAAATAGTGCTAAATATTGACGGCAAAAAAGCCTGGATATTTCATGGCGATGTTTTTGACGTTACCATGCAACACTCCAAATGGCTGGCCAAATTAGGCGCTGTTGGTTATGATACCCTGATACTTATAAATAGTTTTACTAACTGGTTTCTTACTGCTATAGGCAAGCCTAAGATGAGCTTTTCGCAAAAAGTAAAGGCCAGGTTTAAAGACGCGGTAAAATTTATTAACCAGTTTGAGCAAACTGCCGCAGATCTGGCTGTTGAAAAAGCGTATTCTTATGTAATATGCGGGCACATTCACCATGCCGAAATAAGGCAGATGCAATCTACAGAACAAACGGGCTCCGTACTTTACCTTAACAGTGGCGACTGGGTGGAGAGCCTTACTTCACTGGAGTATAACAACGGCGATTGGAAGATTTTTAAATACCATGCCGATGATTTTAAACAGGATCACGACGAAGACGACACTACAGATGCTGAAGATCTGGACGCGAAACTGGATATAAAAAGCTTGTTAGAAAGATTCAGGCGAGAACCGGATTGAAATTTAACAGTTATAGCTTTTTATAAGCACAAAAAAGCCGCCCTTTTATGGGGCGGCTTTTTTTATTGAAGCAGGAGTTATTATTTCCCTTTATAATTTTTTGGTTTTTTAACCGAGAAGTGCGATTTACCTGCAGGGTTAATTTCAGGTGCACCAACCATGGTCATTGCGCAACGGAAACCAACTTCGGCACTTGCATCGTCCTGATTCATAAAACGACGTGTTGCCGGGTTTAACCAGTAAGATTGGTCATTCCATGAGCCACCTTTGTACACTTTAGAGTGGTCACTAACCAATGAGGTGGTGCCATATAATACGGTGTTTAAAGTGTCGCCATAACCTCTTAAATCAGCTTTGAAAGGTTTGCCTGCAATAGAATTGGCTGGTTTTGTTCCGTTAGCCGGAGCCGGAGCAGGCGCCTGGCCGCCCTGTTGTTCGGCCAGCATTTCACTGTATTTTAATTTTTTGTTTGTTTTTGCTGCATCTTTAATAGGGCGGCCATATTTATCTTTGGCATATAAACCTTTTGCAGGGTCGGCTAAACGTTTGTTGGAATACTCGTTACCACGGAAAGGGTTAAAGTCATCAACCTCTTCAAATGAGGTTTGGCGATAGGTATCAGCCACCCATTCATTAACGTTACCAGCCATGTTATATAAACCAAAGTCATTTGGCGGGAATGAACGTACAGGTGCTGTAATATCTGCCTTATCATTTAAGCCACCGCCAACACCCATGTTATCACCGCCGCCACGTTTAAAGTTAGCTAAGATCAAGCCCCGTGTTTTGCGGTTTGGTGAACGTACGCCCAGGCCGTTCCATGGGTATACTCTACCATCATTAATATTCTCAAACTGAGTGTTACCCGCAAGTGCTAAGGCAGCATATTCCCATTCAGCTTCAGATGGTAAACGGTAACCCTGTTTTAATATACCATCCTCTAAACGTACAGTTCTTTTAGGGCCGCCTTTAGTTGCGGTAGCACCCGCTCTTGCAGGGCTAATGTCTTTTAGCATTTTTTTACCGTCAATTCCGGTGCCTTTTATTTGATTGTTCAAGTACATGTCTGTATTAAACGGTGTAGTTGAAGCAACAGCAGGGGCTCCTTTTTTAGAAGCATCGGCCCAGGTAACTAACTGGCCGCCTTGGCGTAAAATGTTTTCGTTAGTACGGTCCGTACGCCATATGCAATACTCTTGTATCTGATCCCAGCTAACGCCCACAACAGGGTAATCCTGAAAAGCAGGGTGGCGCAGATAATTATCTACATAAGGCTCATTGTATGATAAAGGTTTACGCCATACTAATGTATCAGGTATAGCATTATAATATACTTCCCTATCATCCGGGAAGGTAATTGCTATCCAGTGCAGGTAATCAAGCCAATCTTGATTAGATACTTCGGTTTCATCCATGTAAAAAGATGGTACAGTTACCCGGCGGCGAACATTGTTGTATTCGTAGTTCACATCCTGGTCGGCACTGCCTCCAAGTACAAAAGTACCACCCTCAATAGGGACAAGGCCCGGCCCGGGGGTTGGATGTGTTTGCCTGTAACGCACATAACCGCCATTTTTAGCGTCGTTATATTTTAAACCGGTCTTTTGTGATTGCTGTGGCTTACTGCAGCTGCTTAACATGGTTGCTAAACCCAACAACACTAAAGCAGTATTAGTAAAAAGTGCTCTCATATTTTCGAATATATATTGAAGGTAAATTTAAAAAAAATCCTGTTAAACATTGCCCTTATTTTGAGCAATTAAGTTACATATTAACTCCATACCTTAGTTAAACGTATAATTTGCACATTGAGTTACAATAATTTGAACTATTATAGCTTATGGTATCAAACAGATTTACGTATTTAACAGTATCATATTTTTAATATTTTAAAATAATAAGATTAAATTGCACCCAATGGAGATTTTTTCTACTAAAAACCTTACGCTTTACATTTTATTTAGTTTGCCGGTTTTTGCAGCTGCCCAAACAGGCACAAGTACAAATGGAAGTAGTTCAAATGCAATATCAACCGCGGTCCCTTTTTTAAATATCACACCAGATTCACGCTCAGGCGCTATGGGTGATGCCGGTGTTGCATTATCGCCAGATGTAAATGCTAATTACTGGAATCCTGCTAAGCTGGCTTTTATGGAGAATAATAATGATATTTCTTTATCATACAGCCCATGGTTAAGGCATCTGGTGCCCGATGTTAGTTTAGCCTACTTAAGTTATGCACATAAAATAAATGACCGTAATACATTTGGTGCATCGTTGCGTTATTTTAATTTAGGCTCAATACAACTGATAGATCAAAACCAGATAGACCAGGGTACCTATAAACCAAGCGAATTTTCGCTGGATGCATCATTCGCACGTAAATTTGGTAATAACCTGTCTTTAGGTTTAACCATGCGTTATATTTATTCCAATTTTTCAAACGGTGCCTTTGTTTCTGGCACGGGGCAGCAAAATAAAGCAGGAAGTGCTATAGCTGCCGGAGTATCATTATTTTACAGTAATCCGTACGGCGATAATAAAACATTTGCATTTGGTGCAAATATCTCCAACATTGGTAACAAAATAAGCTATAGTGATAACGGGGCTAAATACTTTTTGCCTACCAACTTAAAAATTGGTGTAGCCAATACATGGGCAATTGATAGCACCAATAAATTTACACTGGCTTTTGATGTAAATAAATTGTTAGTGCCTACACCACCCATCAGGGATGCGAATGGCAATATCATTTCAGGGCATAACGATAATGTATCTGTTCCGGCAGGCTTTTTCCAGTCTTTTGGTGATGCACCGGGTGGTTTTAGCGAAGAGCTTAAAGAGTACTCACTTTCGCCGGGAGTGGAATACATGTATAATAACCGCTTTGCTTTACGTGCAGGTTATTTTTACGAAAATCCAAACAAAGGAAACAGACATTACGCAACTTTTGGCGTAGGGTTAAAGTATGATATTTTTAATTTTGATTTTTCATATCTGGCAGCCAGCCAGCAAAATAGTCCGCTTGCAAATACTTTACGCTTCACACTTTCTGCCAGCTTTGGCGGAACCAACAATGTTACTAAACAATAATGGCTAAAATTAAAGTAGGGTTTGGTTTTGATGTACACCAGTTAAAACAACAACACCCATTTATTTTAGGTGGAGTAAATTTGGAGCATACATCGGGCGCATTTGGTCATTCTGATGCGGATGTTTTACTGCATGCCATTTGTGATGCCCTTTTAGGGGCCGCCAACCTGCGTGATATTGGTTTCCACTTTTCTAATACAGACGATAGGTGGAAGGGTATAAGCAGCCTGGTATTATTACAGCATGTTGTTACCTTGCTTGCAGAAAAAAATTGGCAAATAGGTAATATTGATGCTATGGTATGTCTTGAGGCACCCAAGATAAATCCGCACATCCCTGCCATGAAAGCTCACATTGCCCAGGCGGCCGGCATTAGCGAAGAGGATATATCCATTAAAGCCACCACTAACGAGAAACTCGGTTTTATAGGCCGCGAAGAAGGAGTGGTTGCTTATGCCGTTTGTTTAATAGAAAGGGTTTAGTGTACAACTATACAGCCGGGTGTAGCCCTTACTCCCAAAATGGAAATACCTCTACAGTGGCTCGTCGCTAACTAAATCGCCTTTCTTAATAGTTGAGTTACCGGTACGTTTTAAAACGCCCCAGCCACTTAATTCGCCTTTTAACGCTTTGCGGATAGATTTGAAAAGGATATAATACATTAACTGGCGCCATATAAAGCGCTGCGGAATAATGTAAATAAGCTTTTTGTAATCTTCCTTTTCCATCTTAAATGCAATAATAGCCACCAAAAAGTCTATCAATACAAATGCCACGTAATAGGTTAAAATTTTCTCGGGTTTGTTGCCAAATAGGCCGATGATCATCATTAAATCGGCCAATGGAGAGAAAAGGGGAAGTATGATCTGGAAGATAAGAATATTAGGCATGCCCACCATCCCAAAAAACTTATACTTTTTGTTGAATAGCGCGTCGCGGTTTTTCCAAAAGCTTTGTATTACCCCAAAACTCCAGCGGAAACGTTGTTTCAACAGCATGTTCAATGTTTCCGGTGCTTCGGTATAGGCTAAAGCTTCGGCACAATTACGTACTATGTAACCTTGTTTTAGTATGCGCATGGTTAAGTCGCAATCTTCGGCAAGGGTGTCATACGTGAAACCACCTGCTTTAAATATGGCCGACTTACGGAACGCACCAATAGCACCCGGTACAACGGTAATGCTGTTAATAAGGTCAAATGCACGGCGATCCATGTTTTGAGCAGTAATATACTCTATTGATTGCCAGCGGGTAATAATATTGGTTTCATTTAAAACCTTAACAGTACCGGCTACAGCGCCTATCTCTTCATCAGTAAAGTACGACATCAGGTGGAAAACAGCATCGTTCTTCAACTGGGTATCAGCATCAATACAAACTACAAAATCATTCTCGGCGTGCGATATACCAAAGTTAAGTGCCGATGCCTTGCCACCGTTTGGCTTGGTTAATACCCTAACCAGCGGGTGATTATGGTATGCCTTGTAAACAACATCATATGTACTGTCCTTTGATCCGTCATCAATAAAAATAATCTCGAAGTCCGGGTATTCTGTTTTTAAAAGACTGTCAATAGTTTTAAGGGCTGTAACCTCTTCATTATAGGCAGGTACAATAATACTTACCGCCGGCATTTGTGGTGGGTTATCCAGTTTTATTCTTTTGTTATCGCCAAATTGCTTAACCGCTAAAATGCCTATTAAAATAATGCGGCCTATTGCCAAAAATATAGCCGATAAAAAGAGGTAGAAAATAAACTTGTTACCTAAAAAGAAACCCATCACCACAACATCATAAAACCTGCCCCAAAAGGTTTTGTCATCGCTGGTTGGCATTGGCATCAGGTCATCTTTGCTTTTACCTAAAATATCGGCAATGGTAGTGAACTGGTAATGATGGCTTTTAAAGTAATGGATTATTTCGGGCAGAGCCTTAACTGTTTCTTCGCGGGTATCGCCACCTGCATCATGCAGCAATATCATTGATCCATTATCCTTTTGCCTGATGGTGCGGGCAATAATACTATCGGCAGATACGCCGGGTTGCCAGTCCCAGGGGTCTATGGATTCGCCAATGGTGATATAACTTTGCCTGCGGCTCTCTGCTACCGGGATAACTTCTGCCAGTGTCTGTGGCTCAGCATCGGCATTAAACGGCGGGCGAAATAATATAGTGCTTCTGCCGGTAACAGATTCTATTAGTTTACGGGTGGCGTTCAGTTCAAGGTTAACACGTTCAATGCTAATGGTTGAAATATCCGGGTGTAAATAAGTATGATTGCCAATTTCGTAGCCTTCATCATAAATGCGGCGCAAAATAGGTATGTTTTTCTCCACCATTGATCCCACAACAAAAAACGATGCCGGTACTTTTTCCTTTTTCAGAATATCCAGTATTCGTGGTGTAAAATCAGGATCGGGGCCATCATCAAAAGTTAAAACTACTTTGCCAGGCCTGTTGCCATATCTGCGGATAACATATTTGGTTGGTAGTTTAATGTATTTTTGATTGGTAATGGTGTAGGTTACCGTATCCATTGCCACATTAATTTCCCCGGTTTTGGGCACAGTTATCAAGTCTAAAACTTCACCACCCTCGCCGGCATAATCAATTCTGTTATTTAAGCCAACGGTGGTTAATCTTTTAATATCAACGCCTGTTTTTCTTAATGAATCTATTGAAAGATTTTTTTGAAAGAACGTCCACAGCCGGGGGTCTTCGGCACCTAAACGCCAAAGCGCTACGCCACCTGTTGCCCAGTCATCTGCCTGGCGAATAATATTAAAATTAGTGGCAGCATCAGTAAAATAAATAATGTGATTAAAGCCGTCATTACCTAAATAGTTAAAATGCAGATTTGCAGATATGGGGTCGAAAATGATTTTTTTTCCCTTTTGCTGCGCCGTACTAATGGCCTGTTGGTAGCCGGCCGGTACGCCTACGCTATTCTCGGGCCAATCGTAGCCGCCGGCTGCAAAGGTTAGTATAACTTTTTCACTCGGTATTGTAGAACAAACCTTATCCAATATTTCTTCAACCCAATGTTGGTTAGAGATCTCTCCTGAATTACTGCCATCATAATGCTGATCAATAGCCATCACAAAAATAAAGTCGTTTACATGCTGTAAGCGTTTAAGGTTATACGCTTCATCGTCAGGAACTATGTTTTGAGTTACTATTAAACCCTTGGCATGTAACGTAGCATACAACTCGTTTTGGAAAGCAATATAGTTTTTACTGTTACGATCCTTTACATCATCCAAATCAACATTTATCCCTTGGAATTTGTAAAGTTCAAGCTTGGTTACAATGCTGTTAATGAATGCGGTACGCAACTTTTTGTTTGCGATAATATGCTCAACTTCTTCAATATTGTACCCGCCTTTTGCGTTATCATAATTGTTTAATGTTACCAGTATTTGTTTTTTGAATTTTTTGTTGAGATTGATAAGGCCGGTATCAATTTGGGTCTTTAACGTATCTGCCTTTTGGCTTAAAGAGAAGCCTTCAGTAACAACCATATCTAAATGCTTCATATACTGCTTCAGAGAAGTGTAAGCCTGAGGCTCCCATGGCCTGTAAAACCCGGCATTAATACGGTCAGCATTGTTAGGATGCTTCAATTGGTGCAGGTGCCTTGCCCTGGCAAGCTGTTCTAATTCGGCTTTTTCAATTTTAAAATCTTTATATTTTTTTGACTTTTTTAAGGCATCCAAATCTTCTTTTGAGATTTTTTTTGGAACCGGATCAAGATTGGGTAAAGCAGGGTATTCCCTTGAAGTAACGGTAATAACGGCCGCAACAGCCCCTACAATAAATATGATTAATATAATTCGGCTAAGCCATTTAAAGCGGTTCCACCTGCCGGGGGTGTCAGCTTGAAAGACCTGTTTAGACATGATGGGGTGATTAACTAATTAAATGATAAGGTAACGCTTATTATATTATTGGTTTTGCTTACCGGCTTCAATACCAGAAAAATCAACTCCACATTTACAATTACTGCCGCAGCCTTTTTTAGCAAATAAACTTTTGTACATAATTCGGCCTACGTAAAAAACCGCTGCAATAAATATTAAAATTATAATAATTGCTTGTATGTTCATGCTGCAAAATT
>JAQBNZ010000025.1 GCA_028288285.1 Mucilaginibacter sp. | reverse complement strand
CTGGTGTTTTTTAGTCCGTTGTTAAATTTTACTAAAGTCATGGTTTTTATCCTCCTAAAATTTTTATTTGTTAACTTCGTTAGTGGATAATCAACTGTTATACCAACAGGATATTTTAGCGCAATTATAAGACAACATGTCTGCACCAAATATTTCATCAAGACAAAATGGCCGAAAAGCTTTCAGATTATAAATTCAAGACCGACATAATTATCCGATTTGCTGATATGGATGCCGCCGGACATGTAAACAACGCAAAATATTTAACTTATTTTGAAGAAGCCCGTTTTAGCTACTGGGGCACTGTTACCGGTTGGAACATGAAAGATACAGGAATTGTTGTTGGACGATCAGAGATCAATTACTTAAAGCCATTAACTGTAGGCGACCGCATAGTTTGCTACGTACGCGTAACACGTATAGGCAACAGCAGCTTTGATGTAATGCATGTACTGGTTAAGCTAACAGATAAAGGTGAAGAGATTTGCACCACTTGCAAAACGGTGTGTATTAGCTATGATTACGCGGCAAACAAATCTATCTCAATACCCAAAGAAGGCCGTAAGAAAATGATTGAGTACGATGAGCCAGGGCTGATATTAAATACGAATTAATTTTTACAGCGATTGCATATTAGTTTATTAGTTGCTCGGCTCCAGCCGAAGTGACGACTATTTTGCGGCATCTTGCCGCGGCCGGAAGCCTTGTAATAACGGTTACCCAGCTGGAGCCTACAGGTGTTCGGAAAAATATAAAAGCAGTGGATATGTGCGATTCCCTCCCAATGGAGTGCAGGGAGGAGTTTATAGGATAGGCATTGGCGTAAATGACCCCTACTTGCTACTTCACAAACAGTCAGGCATTTATTCCGTTTTTTGCTTCTTAATAATCCTTTTTCTTTCTTTTTTATCCGTTTTCATGCATTCCCGGTTGTGAAGTTTAACTATAATTTATACAATGAATTTACACAATGATATACAATGATATGATGCCATTTTATATCATTTTATTTTATGTTAGGTTTAGTTAAACAAAATATCCATCACAATGATATTTAATTCATTTGCCTTCCTTCTTTTTTTTCCTCTGGTAACGGCATTGTATTTCTTATTTCCTTACAAATTCCGATGGTCGATATTGCTGGCTGCAAGCTGCTATTTTTATATGTTCTTTAAAGCCGTTTATATTTTAATTTTATTTTTTACTATCGTTATTGATTACATAGCCGGAATTTACCTTGAAAAAGTTACTGATCCTAAAAGAAAAAAGGCTTTGCTTATTTTAAGCCTCACGGCAAACATTGGAGTGCTTGCAATATTTAAATATTTTAATTTTTTTAATTCCAACTTATCCGGTTTGTTATCCTGGAGCGGCTATTCCAATCCAATCCCGTTTTTAAACATATTATTACCAATAGGTTTGTCTTTTCACACATTTCAGGCCATGAGTTATACCATTGAGGTATACAGGGGCAATCAAAAGGCAGAACGCCATTTTGGTATATATGCATTATACGTAATGTTTTATCCTCAGTTAGTTGCGGGTCCAATTGAAAGGCCTCAAAACCTTTTACATCAATTTCATGAAAAGCACGTGTTTAATGCACTATATGTTTCTGAAGGGTTAAAAAGAATGTTAATTGGTTTTTTTAAAAAAGTTGTAGTTGCTGACCGGTTAGCTATATATGTTAAAGCCGTTTTTAATAATTATCCTGAGCATGGATCCGCTACTATTGTATTGGCAACTTTGTTTTTTGCAGTCCAAATCTATTGTGATTTTTCGGGCTATTCAGATATTGCTATTGGCAGTGCTAAAGTAATGGGTTTTAATTTAATGGAGAATTTCAGGCGGCCCTATTTCGCAAAAAGCATTAGCGAGTTTTGGAGCAGGTGGCATATATCTCTTTCTTCATGGTTTAAAGATTATGTATACCTTCCTTTAGGCGGAAACAGGGTTGGCAAGGGCAAGTTATATTTTAATTTGTTTACTGTATTTATGATCAGTGGTTTATGGCATGGCGCTAACTGGACCTTTATTGTTTGGGGCGCATTACATGGGGTTTACCTCATTAGTGGGATGATTACTAAGGATTGGAGGACCCGCTTAGTGAAGAAGATGGGATTGGAGAACAACCTTATCCTGAATTTCTTAAATACAGGTTTCACAATTTTGTTGGTTACCTTAGGCTGGATATTCTTCCGGGCCGTTTCTTTAACGCAGGCCTGGAGTATGATTAAAGGGATCATAGTTTTTAAACCGGGTTTTTTTATAGGAGAGCCATCTTATTTTCTGTACGATGTGATAGCAATAACTGCATTGTTTCTTTATGAATTTAAACAGGAATACGGTTTGCCTTCGCTACAGTTTTTGCACAACGAAAGGTTGTTTGTTCGGATGACCACATATGTATTCTTAGTTTTAATAATTCTGTTGTTTGGGGTTTTTGATGGCAGTCAGTTCATTTATTTTCAGTTTTAAACCATGCAATCATTAAAAAAAATAAATAAGCAGTTTTTTACCAGATTATTGCTTGTAGTGCTGTTTTGTATTTCGCTTGATCAATTAACAGGTGTTATATTATATTATTTTCTTTCGCGCCAGGCATCGGGAGAATTTGCGGTTGCTAACCATATGGCTTATAGAATGGATGAAGCAATACTGGTGTTGGGTAGTTCAAGGGCCTCACATCACTATAATACATCTCGAATAAAAAACGGGTTGATGCTTAGTTGTTTTAACGGCGGAAGAGATGGTCAAGGTCTTTTATATAGCACAGCGATGCTCGAATTAGTGCTTCAGCATCATAAACCTAAGGTTGTGATTTTAGATATGAACAGCGATGCGCTTAGTGAAAAAGAGGACGAAAGAGACAAACTCTCTATTTTACTTCCTTATTTAAAACAATCTGATGTAATTAAGAACATCCTTGTAATAAAGGGACAATTTGAACTGTTAAAAAGTTTTTTTCAAGCATACCGGTATAACGGGCAGGTATTTTCCATTATTCAACATTATTTTTTACCGTCAGGAGGCGCTGTTATGGGGTTTAATCCATTGAACGATAAAATGGATGTTAGCAAATCCCTAAATAAACAACCAACGAAACCTTATTCAGATCGCATTGCGAATGATAATGTAAACGCGTTAAACTTGTTTATAAATAAATGTAAATCGGAAAAGATTCAATTATTTGTTTTTATTTCTCCAAGGTACAACGACGATACACATTTAAATTCTTATTTGAAAATTAAAAGTATCTGTGAAAATAAACATGTAATTTTTCGTGATTATACTAATAATGTATCTTTTAAAAACCCAGAGTATTATTCAGACAGAGCCCATTTAAACAGCAAGGGTGCTGATTTATTTACTGATACAGTTATTGCCTTTATAAAGAATAACAGACACCGCCAACAACCTTATATATATCTGAGTAAAAGATAAAACAGAAGCATCTGAATGCTTTTAAATAAGTTAGGCGTAAACAACATTAGCAAAAAAAGCCTGCCTCATAGGAGGCAGGCTTAAAATGAAAAAAATTTGGTTAATAAATCTCTTAATTAAGTGTTTTTGTACCTGCACCAGCTGTAACAATGGAAGGCACATTTGCAGCAGGATCAAGAAGAGAACTATAAGAATAACTTGGTACCCAGCTTGATGATGATGAAGTGATATCATTAGCACCGCAATTCGAATAAATATTAGTTGATACACCACTAAAATAACCTACAGGATCTCCGTCAAGGTTAGTTGTAAGCGGTTTTTTACAGCCTGAAAAATACTCATTATCGGTTCTTGCAATACCACCATACCTGGCGCCGATAGAATAGCCTCCATTATTTAAGTGGTAGTTGTTGTACATGTGAATTGACCCATACACCAAGGTTGGTTCCCTTTCGCTTACATTATACCAAAAGTTGTGATGTAATGTTACATGTAATTTACCAGGGTTATCAACTGCAGAAGTACTATTTACCGAACCTATAAGTAACGATAAGTTAGTGTCATGGAACTTGTTCCATGATACGGTTACAAAGTCAGAGCCTTCAGCAATACCAAGATCCTTACCCCAATAATCCCAACCATGACTTCTGTCTGTTGAAAAATCGCAATGATCTATCCATACGTGGTGTGATTGAAATTTTACATAAATCCCGCACTCTTTTACATAGTTTTTGAAGGTTATATTTTGGATAATAATATTGTTTACTGAAAACACAAATAGGTTCAAACCTTCAACAACGGCTCCTGTTTTACCTATAATGGTGGTATTGGATCCCACATTAACCGGATCATATCCGGCTCCTTTAATAGATCCGCTTACGTAAACAATTTTAGGAGTATTACCAGCAACTGCCGCCTTAAAAGCCGAAAATGTTGTTACAGTAATAGTTTGACCGCCCTTACCTCCAGTGGTTGTTCCGTTAACGGCAGCATATCCTGTTAACACAGAGTTTAAAACTGAACCACTTGTAACCGGTTTTGTAGAGGATGACGAACTTGTGGAACTTTGTGCTGATCCGGTAAGGGTATATGTATATTTCCTGCCATTAGTAAGCGGATTACTGTTATCCGAAGCAGTAAAATACAAACCTGTTCCCCAATGGCTAAACCTTCCCTTTCCTATGGTGCGGATGTCATTGTGAACAGAGTGTGCGGGACCTAACTCAACACCATTTTCATAAAGCTTAAGAGTTGAAACGGTTGGCTGTGTATTTGAATCGCCGCTGGAAGGCATCGACCCTGCTTTGTAAGCATAGCCTTCATCATGTTTCATTGAAGAAACATTAATTGGATAAACGGTTGGTGCAACAGTTGTTGCATTTGATGTAGCTAAACTTTCCGGTGAAACAGCATTAGCTGGCATGGTAGGTGCGTCTGAATTTTTGGTACAGCTACCGGTTAAAATAACAGCAGTTAGGGCAAAGCTGACTAAAGTCATTCTTTTTAGGGGATTTGTTTTTTGCATAATAGTTTTTAAAATTAAGGTCATGGAACGCGACCTCATCTTAAAAATTACTGCTGATTTTTTTTTTAAATATATAAACTAAATATAGACTAAATTCAAAAACAGTTCAAATAAGCAATCAGTAAGCTGTAAGTGTAAAAAATGTGTGAAAATTCTGTGAAATATGGTAGATATATCTTTTAAATAACACCCGCCTTAATGACATTAATATGACATTACTCCATGTAATTAAGCACACTTAAAAATCAAAAATTGGCATTTTTTGTATGAATTTTCAACCATATTTACATAATAATCGCATTTTTAATAAAGAGTTATGAGTAAATTAGGCGAACTTAAAACGTTACAAGGTCTATCGCCGGTCTGATTTAATTATCAAAAAGCTTTTTGGCTGCTGGCGTTGGTTCTATATTAATTCCCTTCACCATTTTTGGTAAAATACAAGGTATTGGAGTACCTGAAAGGATGGTGAGCACCTACATCTCTGCATCTACATAAAACCCTTTATAGTGCTTACGGTTCTCAAAAAATGAGCGGTGGATCATGTCCTCGCCTTCCAGGGAATAAGACCTGCGGAAAAAGAACCGATCAATTGGAAATTTCCGTTTCTAAGTTTTTAGAGAGATGCCCATAATATTTCGTCAGTAAGGCCTTGGTAGTGACCTTATGTTGGTATTATACACCAAACACTTTAAACGCTGGGTAAGCAGGTTGTTTTTAAGCTATACGAACAATGCTAAGAACAGTACAATATACTATACTAAATAAAAGCACAAATTTAATTTAATGAATATAGCCCCATTGAAACACCAGACTTTAATAGGTATTAATATTTTCCAACTCCTCCAGCTTAATAACCTGGATTTTGTGTCAGCTACTACGAGAAATCAAAATATTTTTCCCGGGTTCAAAATCCCGTTCGGATCAAACACATTTTTAATACCTTTCCAAATAGCAAAATGAGCCTGAGTATATTTCAAAGGCATAAAATCTTTTTGCACCAGTCCTATCCCATGCTCGCCAGATAAGGTGCCGCCTAAACTTATAGCAAGTTCAAAAATCTCGGTAATGCCGGCTTTTAAATTATTGTTCCAGTCATCATCACTTATGCTGCCTTTAATAATATTCACGTGCAGGTTACCATCGCCGGCATGGCCGTAACAAACCGATTCAAAGCCATACTTAGCGCCGGTTTCCTTAATGCCTTTTATAAGTTGGGGCAAAGCCGCACGAGGTACAACGGTATCTTCTTCTTTATAAATTGAATTTGATTTTACCGATACACCCATAGTTTGCCTAATGCGCCAAAGGTCAGCCTTTTGTGCTGATGAATCTGCAAACAGCACATCCTGGCAATTGTATTGTTCAAGCACCTGGTTTATTTTTTCACAGTCGGCAAATATTACATCCTGGTTGTTGCCGTCTGCTTCAATTAATAAAAATGCCTGGACGCCATCTTTCAGTTCGAAGTTAATACCATCATGCTCAATCACCCATTCCATTCCACGGCGTTCCATAAACTCTAATGCCGATGGTGTAACCCCGGCCCTGAATATGGCCGAAACAGCCGCGCAGGCATCCTCGTTTGAATTGAAAGAAGCCAGCATCAAAGTATCCAGCGTTGGTTTTGGGATAAGCTTGGTAACTATTTTAGTAACTATACCCAACGTTCCCTCCGATCCTATCATTAGCTGTGTCAGGTTATATCCTGATGCGTATTTTAAAGTATTAGCCCCGGTCCAGATAACATCGCCGGAAGGCAAAACCACCTCCATATTCAGTATATATTCGCGAATTGTGCCATACTTAACCACCCTTGGCCCACCGGAGCAATTGGCCACATTACCACCTATAAAACAACTGCCTTTGCTGGCAG
Source organism: Mucilaginibacter sp. (assembly GCA_028288285.1). Lineage (GTDB taxonomy): Bacteria > Bacteroidota > Bacteroidia > Sphingobacteriales > Sphingobacteriaceae > Mucilaginibacter. Next base: position 9,295 of record JAQBNZ010000025.1, on the reverse strand, counting down.
GGTCCACAGGATATAATAAGCCTTTTTCCGCAACAGCGTTAATAAAAATTTCGGTAATAACACCCGGCTCAACTGTAGCTTGCAGGTTTTGTTCATCAATGTCCAATATCTGATTAAACCGTTCCATCGAGATCATTAAACCGCCACTTATGGCTAATGCAGCTCCGGCTAATCCTGTGCCTGCCCCTCTTGGGGTTACAGGTATCAAATGCTGGTTGCAAAGCTTCATTAATTTTGAAACTTCTTCGGTGGTTTTCGGCTTTACAACAATTTCAGGATAATAAACCAGGTCCTCGGTTTCATCATGGCTATAACTTTCAATAGCTGCAGCTGTTGTTAAAACAGCATAGGCACCAACAATTGCTGTTATTGATTTTAATACCTCACCGGTAATTTTATTGTAGGGCATCCTAAATTAATCTTTAAGATAACTGATGGTAACAGCCGAATTTTTAACCGGACCGTTAAACGGTGGGTTCATTTTTTTAATAGTGACCACTACTTCACTTATAAACGGGAAATTATTAACAACCTTATCTATAATAGCCTGTACAACCGTCTCTATCAACTTACGAGGATGCTCCATTTCTGTTTGCACAATTGAGTACAATACTTCGTAATTAACTGTATTGTCTATTTTATCGTCATTTAAAGCATTTTTTGTGTTGAAACTTACTTTAACATCAACAAAAAAACGGGTGCCTAATAGTTGCTCTTCCGGGTAAAAACCGTGGTAAGCAAAAAACTCTGCGCCTTCTAAAGCTACATTTACCATAATCAAAAGTAAGGGGATTATTTGATTTTGGGTGAGATTAAAGTTGACAGCATTTCATTTATTGTTTTTTATAAGACGCTAATAAAATTTTAGAAAAGTTTTCTGACAAAAAAATATGTTTAAACGGTTTAAAGCTACTTTTTGGCATAAAGTGGCTTCTGGTATTTAAAAACAACGATTTTGGAATATTTAAGTCGCCCTCAAATGAATATATTTGACCAACCAATTTATACTGCCATGGCTAAAACCGACTTGTACGAGGCACCTGATTATTACTTATTAGATGAGCTTTTGTCTGAAGAGCATAAGCTGATACGTAAAAGTGTACGTGATTGGGTGAAGAAAGAATTGAGCCCGGTTATTGAAGATTATGCTCAAAGGGCAGAGTTTCCGATGCAATTGATAAAAGGGCTTGCAGAAATTGGTGCCTTTGGCCCAACTATACCTGTTGAATATGGTGGTGCCGGGATGGATTATATGGCTTATGGCATTATTATGCAGGAACTTGAGCGTGGCGATTCAGGGATACGGTCTACATCATCTGTGCAAGGGTCATTAGTGATGTTCCCTATTAACGCTTACGGCTCAGAAGAGCAAAAGAAAAAGTATCTGCCCAAATTAGCTGCCGGAGAATTAATGGGTTGTTTTGGACTAACCGAACCCGATCATGGTTCAAACCCTGGTGGTATGACCACTAATATTAAAGACAAAGGTGATCATTACCTGTTAAACGGTGCCAAAATGTGGATCTCAAATGCTCCCTTTGCTGACATTGCTATTGTTTGGGCAAAAGATGAAACAGGTAAAATACGAGGATTGATTGTAGAGCGCGGTATGGAGGGTTTTACCACACCAATCACACATAATAAATGGTCATTACGTGCATCAGCTACCGGTGAGTTAGTTTTTGATAATGTGAAAGTACCTAAAGAGAACTTACTTCCAAATGTTGCCGGATTAAAAGGTCCGTTGGGTTGCCTCAACCAGGCACGTTATGGTATTGCCTGGGGTGCATTGGGGGCAGCAATGGATTGTTACGATACCGCCCTGCGCTATTCAAAAGAGCGTGTTCAGTTTGGCAAACCAATAGCTGGGTTTCAACTACAACAGAAGAAACTGGCCGAAATGATAACAGAAATTACAAAAGGGCAATTACTGGTTTGGCGCTTAGCAACTTTAAAAAATGAAAATCGCGCAACGGCCGCACAAATATCAATGGCTAAACGTAACAGCGTGGAGATAGCAATAAACATAGCGCGTGAAGCCCGGCAAATACTGGGTGGAATGGGAATTACAGGAGAATATCCAATAATGCGACATATGATGAACCTTGAATCGGTAATTACCTATGAAGGAACACATGATATTCACCTATTGATAACGGGCATGGATATTACGGGAGAGGATGCTTTCAAATAGGAAAAAGTATTTTAAAAAATATAATTATTAGTAGTAAGTATTTGCCTGTGAGTATTATATTTGTGGATTAACCCCTAATTAATACTAACGTTGATCTGGAATAAAGATAGTTTTACCAAAATTTTTAAAAAACATTTTTGGTTATATTCCTTTCTTATAATCATCGTTTCTTGTTCACCAAAAAAAAACGATACCGGTAAGTATTCTAATGAATATTTAAACATCCAAAAACAAGCAGATCAAATTTGGGCTAAAATCAACATTGATTCTTCTTTAAAATATATAAACAGGGCATTTCACAACTTGCCTAATCCTACCATAAATGATCGTTTTCATTTTTATGCCTTTAATTATGTGGCGTATCAAAAGGTAAAATACAACTATAATAAAAGCTTGACTTATGCTGATAGCATGCTGTCAACAGCTAACAAAAGTGTGAGCACAAAGCAATATTCCATGAATTTTGCCGAAGCCAGCTTTGCCCGTGGCGACGCATATTTTGAATTAAAACAATTTACAGATGCCTATCAATCTTATTACCAGGGATATTTAACCGGTAAAAATTATCTGAACCTGCGTGCACTTGCTGATTATACTTACCGTATGGGTATAATCATGTACAAAAAGGGCCAGTATAAGCTTGCCGTAAATTATTTTAAAGACAGTTATAATACCAACATTATTGAAAGCCCGAATATTAAAGGAGATTTTGTAAGCTTTTACCGCAGGCAAGAACTTTTAGATAATATTGGTTTAAGCTACAGGCATAATAATGAAAACGATAGCGCTATTGTATACTTTGATAAAACATTAAAACTTATAAATGAAACTGCCCAAGAGTTTCCTGAAAGAAAGCAACACATGGAGATGGCACGGGGTGTAGTTTACGGTAATAAGGCCGAAGTGTACATGCAGCAAGGGTTAGATAATGAAGCAGCTGATTTGCTTAAAAAAAGTATATATATTAATTTAAAAGGAGGTTATGACAATCATGACGCACAATTTGCTGAGGTTAAATTAGCAGATATATACTTAAAAAGACATCAAAACGATTCATTATTTAGGCTGTTAAGAAACTTGCGCATTCAACTTGATTCTGTAAAAAATGAGGATGCTGAAGCCGATTATAACCGGTTAATAGGTAACTACTATGTAAATACGCGCGATCTGCAAAAGGCAATTGACCACATACAGAGATACAATCAGCTTAAAGATTCAATTGATGAAAAATCAAGCCTGTTGATGGAAACTGATGTTAACCAACAATTGGCTAATTATGAAAAACAACATGAAATAAATTTGTTAAGCAATGATAATAAGCTGCAGGTTATTTACTTATATGTAACAATATTTTTTTCTGCAATGGCCCTTATCATCATATTCCTGGTGTATCGTAATTGGAAGGGGTCTAAAAAAGATGTGCAAACGGTTAACTTACTAAACAAGCAGATAAACGAACAAAATGCGATATTAGAAAGTGCTTTAAATGATCTTAATAACAGTAGTAAAGAAAAAGATCGCATCTTGCGCACTGTTGCGCATGACCTTCGTAATCCCATTGGCGGTATAGCATCATTAACAGCTGTAATGGCTGAAGATGATTATCAGGAAGACCAAAAAGAATTGATAAATCTGATTAAGAAAACCTGTTATAATTCACTGGAACTGATTAACGAAATACTCGAGGCAACCAATATAACATCTATAAAATTAAACCTGGAACAGGTAGAGATTAATTCGCTGGTAAGCAACAGTGTTGAACTATTGCGTTTTAAGGCAGCCGAAAAAGGTCAGCAAATTTTACTGCAAACCTTAAATAAACAACAGGAGCTATACATAAGCCGTGAAAAAATATGGCGGGTTATAAGTAACCTGATAAGTAATGCCATTAAATTTAGCCCAATTGATACCTGTATAGAAGTAAAGGTTTTTGAAAAAGACAAACAGATAATTATAGCAGTTGAGGATAACGGTATTGGCATACCGGATAAATTAAAAGATCAGGTATTTAATATGTTCACCAGTGCGCAAAGGCCGGGTACAGCGGGCGAAAAATCATTCGGATTAGGCTTATCTATCTGCAAGCAGATAATTGAAAAGCACAATGGCAATATATGGTTTGAGAGTAACAGATTTAATGGAACAACCTTTTATATAAGTCTGCCATTATCAGAGATGGATACAACTGCTGATCTACCTCAAAAAGTTAGCGTACCATTTTCCTGATCCTTTAATAATACGCTGCTGGGTCTTAAAATCTACATATATCAATCCAAATCTTGGATGATATCCTTCGGCCCATTCAAAATTATCAGTAAGCGTCCACACAAAATAACCACTCACCTTACCCCCCTCCTGCTTAGCTTTTAAAACTTGTTGCAAATGGGTTTGTAAATAGGCTATGCGTTTAGGATCATCAACCTGCCCATTAACCACCTCATCCGGAAAGGCGGCTCCGTTTTCAGTGATCAATATTTTCTTAATCTGCGGATAAGCATTAAATTTTTTGATGATATGATAAATAGCCGGCGGGTATATTTCCCACCTCATAGCGGTTAATTCTACATTTCTGTCTTCAGCTTTAACCAAACTGGCACCAATGTATGGGGTAAAGAACGAATATTTGACAATTTCCCGTGTATAATTTTGCAATCCTATGAAATCAAAATCAAACGATATATTTTCTTCATCACCCAATTGGTAATACTTCGAGATACCCTTTAAGGCTACAACTTCATCGGTTGGGTAACCCAAACCTATAATAGGTTCAATGAATAACCTGTTTATTAAAGCATCAGCACGCTTAGCAGCATTAATATCTTTTAGCTTATCAGAATAAGGCTCAATATGTGAGCAGGAAAATGTTGTGCCGATTACAGCATGGGGCAAAAGTTTACGTAAAACTTTAGCACCTGCAACTATACTTAACACCGTGTGATGTACTGCCGGTAAAAAATTCCACAATCCTCTCCTCCCCGGTGCATGTATGCCTAAAAAGTAACCTGCACCAGTAAATACGGCCGGCTCATTCATTACCATCCAGTTTTTTACACGATCACCAAAGCTTTGGGCACAAATTGTAGTAAATTCAGTAAACCATGCTACAATAGCACGGTTAGTCCAGCCGCCCTTATCTTCAAGTGCTTGTGGCAAATCCCAATGATAAACGGTTATCCATGGTTCAACACCTTGCTTAAGGCAGTAATCAATAACCTTATTGTAATGGTCAATTCCGGCTTGGTTAACATCACTTGTACCTGTTGGCAATATACGGCTCCACGAAATAGAGAAACGGAAATTGGGAATATTTAATACCTTGACAAGATCAATATCCCGTTTATAGTTTTCATAAAATTGGCATGCAATGCTGGGCTTATCACCATTTAATATCCTGCCTTTTTTAGCGGAAAAGGTATCCCATATAGATGGGCCTTTACCATCAATATCACAGGAGCCTTCTGTTTGCAGGGCTGCAGTAGATACTCCCCAGGCAAAATCATCGCCAAAAAGTTGTTTTGTAAGTTGTGGATCGTAGATGTCGGGCGTCATGCAATTGAGCTGGTATAAAGCCCAAAATGTACATTATTATTGTATAAAAAAAGCGTTACAGTTAAAAAACGTTTAGTGTTTAAATGATGAGCGTATGCTTTTTAAAAAAAGCCACTCACGAAAGTCACTAATTACTCTTGAAAACATGATTATGAGTTTCATAATACCGTGATTTAATGTTATGCTAATTTACGGCACCTATATAAGCTTAATGTATGATTTACATTATATAATTATTAACATAAATTATGCTGCGCTAACTAATAATTAGCCATTCGTTGCTTACTTTTACCGTCATGAAAAGTTACTTTATCCGCCTGTTTAATTATGACCAGTTTGCCAACACGCAGATAAATGAATTGATATTGAAAACCAATAAGGGTGGTAAACCAGTACAGCTAATGGCACATCTGCTTTCTGCAGAACAATTGTGGCTCACTCGCTGTAAAGGCATCAATACCAGTGGTATTAGCTCCTGGCCTAATTGGGAAGCGAATAGCTTTGAAAGTATTATAGAAAGTAATCACAATGAATGGATATCGTTCTTAAACGCGTTGAGCGAAAGCGATTTTGATAAAATCATTCATTATCAAAATTCTACAGGCGATGATTTTGAGACTGCTTTATGCGATATTTTGGCACATGTTATTAACCATGGTACACATACACGGGCACAAATTGGTCAGCATTTAAAGCGCAATGAAAATGACAAACTGCCCATAACAGACTATAGCTACTATTTAAGACAACTAAACAAATAACCATAGTCTTATTATTTAATCTACATAAACAAATGAAAAAATTAATTGCCGCCACCCTGTTAAGCATTGCCTTATTTAGTTGTACAGATACTAAGAAACAAGAGACAGACCTGCTTAATGACGTTATAAAAACCCATGACCGCGTTATGTCAAAAGATGAGCAGATCATGATAAACAAAATGCAGTTAGATACTTTGGTAAAAGAAACAAAAGATACGGCGTTTAAAGCAGCGGCAATTAAACTTACCACGGAGTTAGAAGCTGCCGATACTAAAATGGAAGACTGGATGCACAACTTTGATGCGGAAAACAAGAATAAATCGCATGAGGAAATTATGGCTTACTTAAACGATCAAAAGAAACAGATTGAAAGTATAGATAAACAATTGAGTACTGCGATAACATCATCAAGTAATCTTATTAAACAAAACAAAACCAAATGAAAAAACTGACAGGGGCACTATTCATCGTATTATTATATACTGCCTGTAAGTTTAACGCAGCCGATACACCCAAACTTCCTATTTATGGCAACCGGGATACTGCAAGCAATGTTGTAAATGGTAAAACAGTTATTGACTCGGTTTATCAAACTATACCTGCATTTAAATTTATTAACCAATACGGCGATAGTATTACCAACAAAAGCTTAAATGGCTATGTATACGTGGCCGATTTCTTTTTCACTACCTGCCCTTCCATTTGCCCTATAATGCACCGCAACATGCTTAAGGTGTATAATGATTATAAGAATGTAAGCGACTTTAAGATTATATCGCACACTATTGACCCCAAGCATGACAGTGTTGCTGTGCTAAAAAAGTATGCTGATAAACTTGGAATTAGTGGAAATAGCTGGTGGTTACTGCAAGGCAAAAAAGAAGAAACATATCAATTAGGCGAGAAAAACTATCTCGTAGCTGTTAAAGAAGACAGCGGCACACCTGGTGGCTATGTTCACCAGGGATGGTTTGTTTTAATTGATAAACAAAAACGTATCCGTGGTTATTATGATGGAACTGACGAAAAACAGGTTGACAAATTAAGGGCTGATATTAAAACCCTGCTTGCAGAAACCAATACAAATATAGCTCAATGAAACTAAGGGTAATTGGCACCGTAATGCTACTGCTATCTGTTATAATTGCATCTTGCCAAAGCGAGGAGCAGCAGGAGTTTCAGCGATATTATAATGGTGGTAAGATAATCTACGAGCAGAGGTGCCAAAACTGTCATAGCGCCAAGGGCGAAGGATTATCAAATCTTATTCCTCCCCTAACCGATGCTGGCTACCTTAAAAGCAACAAAGCAGCATTAGCTTGTATAGTAAAGTATGGTATTAAAGAAACCATAATTACAGTAAACGGCAAAAGTTATGAAGGCGCCATGCCTGCAACAGACCTTGCGCCTGTTGATATTGCCAAAGTGCTTACCTATGTTACCAATTCATTTGGTAATAAAATGGGAGTTATTACTTCTGAGCAAGTAGATAAGGATTTATTGAAATGTAAGTAGGTGCTTATTTAATGAATATAATAGGTAAAATACTTTTAAATAAACAATTCAATATTGTTGGATCATTACAAAGTATTGAAACTATATTATTGACTGATAATGGAAAGAGCTTCATACTGAAAAAGATGAATGATTGTCAATATAAATGCCTGGCAAATATCTCTATTGGCACGTTGTTAATCAAAGGAGGAATAGGCCTTGTTGATGGCATAAAAACAATGGTAATGCTTAGACCTGTTGCCGATAATATAATAGAAGTTACTTTAAAAACACAATTGAGAATAGAATTGGTTTTTGTCGTTACCATTTGGTTATCAGTCATTTGTTATCAAATTTCAGGTCATCAGAATGTTTCTTTGTGGGTGGATCTAGCCCTATTTCCTGCAACATTAATTTGGTTTTGGGGCGTTTACAGATTCCAGGAACAAAGATTACAACTAAAAATTGAGACTCTTTTAAGAGCGGAAGGAAACCTTCCAGTTTAATTTTCCCTACCTTTGTGGTTGCAAAACGTTCTATCGCTCTTCGCTTTGGCGGAGGGAGGAAAGTCCGGGCAACATAGAGCATCCTGCTTCCTAACGGGAAGGCGCCGACAGCCGGCGACAGCAAGTGCCACAGAAATGATACCGCCTCTGATTTTTATCAGCGGTAAGGGTGAAAACGTGAGGTAAGAGCTCACGGCTTTTCCGGGCGACCGGAATCGCGGTAAACCTCAGGAGTTGAAAAACCAAATAGGTTCTGAAAGCGGAGCTGCTCGCTTCCGTGTCTGCTTCGGCAGGCCGTCAGAATGGGTAGGTTGATTGAACCTTTTAGTGATAAAAGGGCAAGATTAATGATAGAAATTCCCTTTTGGGAAAACAGAACCCGGCTTACAGGTTTGCTGCTGTACAATATACCCTCCTGATGTAAAAATCGGGAGGGTTATTTTTTTTATCCTAAAAAATTAAAAGTGTGTAATTTACTATACAATTTATATATTAGCCACTTGAATATACTACCATTATTCTACCTAATTTTTCAGTTAAATATACATGGCAAAAATTTTAATAATTGATGACGAACGGTCTATCCGTAATACACTACGTGAGATTTTAGAATACGAAGATTATGTTGTTGAAGATACCGACAATGGTGTTGACGGCCTTGAACTGATTCGGAATAACGACTATGACCTGATACTGTGCGATATTAAAATGAACCGCATGGATGGTATGGAAGTATTGACCGAGGGTTTAAATATTAAACCTGATCTTCCTTTCATCATGATATCCGGCCA
>JAQBNZ010000247.1 GCA_028288285.1 Mucilaginibacter sp. | reverse complement strand
AGATTGCCTGGCATTTTTTTATTGTTTACATCAAATATAGAATAGATATTAATCACTTGTACATTAATTTATTAAACTATACCCTTTATTTTTATTTTTCACACAAATAGCACACCGTTTTTTACTGAATTGACTGAATTTTATAGCTTTTTCCATTTAAAATAAATTCATCGCCAGCTTGGGTTCCTTTTAATTGTATACCAATTGGAGACGCTGGTGATACCGCAAAATAACTTTTGCCGTTTAATTCTAAAGTTCCTGCACTTATGGAAAGGTAAAAATTGCCATTATTGGTAATTATAAGGCTACCGGGTTCGGCTATTTGAGATGTTCCTTTTATGACTAACTGGTTCAGGGCCACCATTAACTTATTGGCTTCGTTCAATTGAGCTAAATTTCGGTTAGTTTCTTGCTGCATCATTTCGCGCCCGGTTTCGTATTTATCGCCGGCGCTGCTTTTAGTATCATCATTGACTGCCTGCTGGGCCTCGGCAATGGCTTCTTCTGATGCTTTCATTCGGCTTTGTACATAAGCTATACATAACTGGTATAACTTTTCTTTTATATCATTCATCTTAAATATCAATTCCAAAAAAACGAATATGGTAAAAAGGGGGAGGATGTGCAAACAGGCTAAAAAATAAAAGCCCCGGCCACTCGCTGCCCGGGGACTTTCAACCTAAACCTTATCACAATTGTAAGTGTTTTGCACTTACATATATACTAACGCAATTTTTTATCCAACTATATAATGTGCTCTTAAAATTGACCAGAAAATGATATTTATTTTTCCTACAGGTAATCAGTAAAACAAAGCTGTACTATATTGGTTAATGTGTAAACCATTTAGCAACAATAACTTATTAATACCAAGATGAATTTAAAACGTACTTTCGGAGCTATACTTACTTTGTTAGGTATTGTAGGGTTAATTTATACCGGTGTTCAAATTATTCAGCACACCGGCGCGGCCACCACATTAATAGTTGTGGGTTTAATAGCTATTATTTTCTTTTTTACCGGCATCAGCCTGGTGCGCAACACTAAAGACGAGGCATAGTTTATTAATACGGCAGCATTATACCTCTGATTATCCGGCCATTTTTAATGACCGTTTTTATTAGTAGTAACAGTTTAATAATAAAGCATAAAAAAACCTCTCATGTGCATGAGAGGTTTTTTTATATAAATTTAAGTTAGTTTAGTTAGAGGTTTCTTCGTCTGTTGTGGATGATGCCGAAAGTTCATTTTTAAATGACTCCAGCATGCGGCCGCCCTTGTAAAAAAAACGGCTATAATAAGCATCATCAAGGCTTGATATTGCAACACCTTTGGACGATGCATGTGCAAACCTGTTGTTGCCTAAATAAATGCCAACATGTGATATGCTGCGGCTGTGTATCTTAAAGAAAACCAGGTCGCCTTCTTTTAAATCATCTTTACTAACAGGGCTAACCATGCTAAAAATATCGCGTGAGCTGCGGCGGATGGTTGTATTAAATACTTCGCTGTATAATTGTTTGGTGAATGCAGAGCAGTCGATACCTTTTCTTGAGCTACCACCAAAACGGTAAGGAGTACCTATCCAATCGTATACAAAATGAAAAAGTTTCATGTTTGAAGTTGCAGACATTGCAACACCCATTATCTGTGATAAATAATCTTTTGCTAAACTCTCTTGCTCTGTAGTTTCGGCAGCTGGGGATGGAATAGTTTTTGTTTGTGCCTGAGCAGCTAAAACGCTCAAAAATAATGCAATAGCAAATGTATATTTCTTCATTTAATCTCTTTAATTGTTGTGTTTAAGGCAACAAATGTATATTAAACTGGACAGTGTGTCTATTGTTGACTACAAATCTATATAATATATCGAAATGTCCAAATTTAAACATGAAAAAAATTTCATGTTCTATATGATTAATAATATTAACCATTGTTAATAAAACTATCGCAAGGGTAAATTTATTATCTTAAATTTTCTCAACGCGAATTTATTTTTCAACAAACATGCTGTTAAGGTTAATAACTTGCTGACTTTCCTTGTTTTAACAACTTACACTTATTACGGCAGTATGCAGCTTTTGGTTACGCTAAACAAGCATAAAGCGACAATGTTTTATATTTTCAAAAACAAAAAGCACAACCTGTGTGAAAAAATGTGGTCTTATTGCACTTAGTGTGTTTATCTCAATGTCTTTTTTGTTGAACAATAAATAAATTTTTTAATACTCTTATCACGGTGTATGCAAAAAAGCCAGGAATCACTTTTTACAAGTATTTTATTAAAATAAAAATTTCGTGTTTAAGGAGTTTATAATAATATAAACCGTACAAATTTCTCAGTATCCAAATGTAATTTCGCTTTTCATAAATTCAGGCTTTAATGGCCAAAAAGCAATTAGGTCACATTAAATAAATCTTTACAACAAATTCGTTGCAGTTTCGGTTATTTGCAGGATATAATTAGATTTGCACTTTCTCTTAGAATTGTTTTTAATAAATGAGTTCAATCGAAATAACTAAAGACACTTACCTGATGTGGTATGAGTCTATGCTTTTAATGC
>JAQBNZ010000243.1 GCA_028288285.1 Mucilaginibacter sp. | reverse complement strand
TAGAATATAATATTGTTGTTGAACAATCATCAAGCAAGCCATACACAACAAATATGCCTTCTAACGGAAATGGTGCCGAAGCTAAAAATCAGTCTATGCCGATACCAATTTCAATAAATAAGGATATCAAGAACCCGTTTGTTATACCAGGATTAAAGAAACTGAATGTAGATCCTCAGCTTAACCGCAACTACACCTTCGAGAATTTTGTTGAGGGTGACTGTAACCGTTTAGCCCGTTCTGCCGGCTATGCTGTTGCTGCTAAACCAGGTGGCACTTCATTTAACCCGCTAATGATTTATGGCGGTGTTGGTTTGGGCAAAACCCACCTGGCACAAGCTATAGGTAATGAAATAAAACGCACCCTGCCAGATAAGCTGGTGCTTTATGTAAGCTGCGAGAAATTTACCCAGCAGTTTGTTGATGCCTTAAAGCATAATAACATAAATGATTTTGTGAATTTTTACCAGGCCATAGATGTACTTATAATGGATGATGTGCACAACTTTGCCGGTAAAGAAAAAACACAGGATTTCTTTTTCCATATCTTTAATCACCTGCACCAATCTGGCAAACAGCTTATTATTACATCAGATAAAGCACCTAAGGACCTTGCCGGTTTAGAAGAACGTTTGCTATCGCGTTTCAAATGGGGCCTTTCCGCCGATTTGCAGATTCCTGATCTGGAAACACGTATGGCTATCCTTAAAAATAAAATTTATCAGGATGGCATTGAACTATCAAACGATGTTGTTGAGTACGTTGCCCATAACATTGATAACAACGTACGCGAACTGGAGGGTGCAATGGTATCATTACTGGCACAATCAACTCTTAACCGTAAAGAGATTGACCTGAACCTGGCTAAGCAAATGCTTAAGAATTTTGTAAAAAATTCTTCCAAGGAAATTTCAATGGAATACATCCAAAGCCTGGTTTGTGAGTATTTTGAAGTACCTATTGAAATGGTTAAATCGCAAACCCGTAAGCGTGAAATTGTACAGGCAAGGCAAATATCAATGTACCTGGCTAAGGCACACACAAAAAGCTCATTAAAATCAATAGGTCATTTCTTTGGCGGCCGCGATCACTCTACCGTTATTTACGCCTGCCAAACAGTTGAAGATTTAATTGATACCGATAAAAAATTTAAAGGCTACGTAGCCGACATACAAAAGAAATTAAAAATGTCATAACTGACTATATCCTTATTAGGAAGCCTTGCTTAATGCAGGGCTTTTTTTTTGATACTATGTCATTGTGAGGAGTGAAACGACGTGGCAATCTCGTCGATAATACCTATTCGTATAGCATGCTATGAGATTGCCACGCTATCGCTCGCAATGACATAGTATTTTAATAATTTGATTTAATCCTTAAATTGCATCAACCAATAACCTCAGCATGAAAAAGCTATTCATCCTAACACTTATTCTTACTATATCTGCAAAAGCATTTTCCCAGACAGACAAAGACGATATCAAAAAAACTATTAACACCATGTTTGATGCCATGCGCAAAAGCGACAGTACTACGCTCCGATCTACTTTTGCTAAGGGCTTGGTATTTCAAAGCGTAGGCACCAAAAAAGATGGCTCAACTGTATTAAGTACCGAAAGTCCGGATGGCTTTATCAAGCAGATTGGCACCCCTCATAAGGAAATTTATGATGAACGCATTACATATGGCGATATTAAGGTTGATGGGCCGCTGGCCAGTGTTTGGACACCATACAAATTTTACCTGGGGCAGCAGTTTAGCCATTGTGGCGTGAACTTTTTCCAACTGATGAAAACTGCTGAAGGCTGGAAGATAATTTATATTGTTGATACCCGCCGGAAAGATAATTGCCCCGAGTAATTAATTGTAACGCTCTTTATATTAATGCGTCACTTAGCAAAACCAAATGTAATACTCATGAAAAAAATTTACCTGGGAATACTCTTTGCATTAATTTATATTTCAGCAAAGGCGCAAGACTATATCGCCACGGCCGATTCCTGTTTTAAAGCTAAAGATTACACCTGTGCTGCTAAAAACTACGATCTCTTTTTAGAAAAGATTGAAAGTCGTTCAAACATGATCGCTTACAGGTCTGCCAAATCATGGGGTTTGGCGGGCAACAAACAGCGAACAATTGCAGCCGTAAAAAAATACGTGGCCAATAATTATGAAAATAATTACATGTTTTTTAGTGACGGGCTATTAAACGAGAAAGCCTTCGACTTCATAAAGGACGATGCACGTTGGAAAGAAATAATAGCTGCCGTTATAGCCAAAGAATTGGTAATAAAGCAGGCAGAAAAAAGAATATTAGATTCAATAACAACATTTCAAAACAACCTGGAAAAAGAAGGGATGCTTAACAAGCTGAAGTTAGGTAACGACGACGCCCTTACAACCTATAATAGCATCAAATCCTACAATGCATACCCGGCCATTAAACATGAATTGATTTCGATGCAGTTTAAACTTACTGACAGTTTACACACAGCCTTTTTGGTTGTATTACCTCAAGATTATGATGCCCGCAAAAAATATCCATTAATGTTTTTTCTGCATGGTGGAGTAATGATGAATACCGGCTACCCCGATTACTTAGATGCTTGGAACACCACTGGCTGGAAGCGCTATTATACCAAATACGCAAAATTAAACAAGGTGATAATGGTGTATCCCGCTGGCAATAAAGATTATAACTGGATGTACCCGGATAAAGGTTTTTTTATGATACCAGCCATACTTAAACAAATAAAAGAAGTGGTAAATATTGATGATAACCGGGTATTTATTTCCGGGCACTCTAATGGTGCTACAGGTTCTTTTTCTTATGCGATGAAACAGCCCACACCTTTTGCCGGTTTTTCTGGTTTTAATACCCGCCCCCGTGTTGCAACCGGCGGCACTTATATCAAAAACATCCTTAACCGTTCATTCTTTAATGTTTCTGTTGATATGGATTATTATTATCCTCCAGAGGCTCATGACTCATTAAACAAAGTAATGAAAGACATACATGCCGATTATCAGGATAACCGTTACAATGGTTTCCCGCATTCGTTTCCGAAATTTGATGAATCTGAATCTGCTTATAAGTTATTATTTAATGACCTTGATAAACGAAAAAGAGACCCCTTTCACCCTACCGTTAACTGGGAATGCGACGATGTAAAATATGGCCGATGCGACTGGATAAGCATCACCGCGTTAGATACCAGTGCGGCAAAAGCTGCATGGCAAACACAAATTAACTTCCGTATAAATAAGTGGATTGTGTTAGATAAAAATAACAAACCGCAGGTGCGCGACACCGTAACAAATGGATTTAATTATAAAAAAAGCTCCGGTGCAATAAAAGCAAGCTATAGCGACAACGTGTTTAAAGTAGAAACTTCGGATGTTAAATCGATAAGGCTGTATATTTCACCAGAAATGGTAAACATTAACAACCCCATAACAATTATGGTAAATGGCAGGCAATACTTTAACGGAAAGCTAAATTATGACAAAGCCTTTATGATTGATGAGTTTGAAAAAACTTTAGATAAAGCGGCAATATGGGTGAACCATATTGATATTGATTTATCCAACCCTTCAAAATTATAGGAAAATAAAAACCCGGCAGTTTGCCGGGCTTTGCTGTTCAATTTGTCATTGAGGAGCGACGCGACGCGGATAATGACATAAATTTTAAATCACCGATTTTTACTTGTGTAAACGATAGTAGACTTTATCAAAAAAATCATCAACTAACAATTGCTTAAACCATAGAAATCTTCTTTGTAACATTTTGATTATCAAATTTTAACAGGGTTACTTTAAGCTCATGACCGGTATCAATACTAAACCAATTAAATCAACCAATCATGAAATCAAAGATCTTTATCGCAATAGCAGGTGTAGCCTTGCTCTCAGCCTGCAAGGGCAGGAATGGTTACGAAATTGTAAATAACAGCAGAGGTGCTGATACGGTAAGCGTTGCTGTCGATAGTACAGCCAAACCAAAACTTGTAAAAACTGCCGACATAACTTTTAAGGTGAAAAACGTCCAACAAACCGGCGATTCTATTTCCCATATCACAGCAAAATTAAATGGCTTGGTTATCCATCACCAAATGGGTTCATCAATTGAACGTAGTGAGGATATCAGGTTAAGTAATGATTCGGTTATGCGTGTATCAGCATTTAATACAACTGCCGATATGACGGTGAAGATACCATCAGAAAAGCTGGAAGATTTTATGAATCACATTAGCCACATGGGTATCTATGTAACATCGCGCAAAATGGATATCGAGGACAAATCGTTAGACTACCTGTCGGCTAAGCTTAAACTGAAAAACCGACAGGAAATGGTTGCTCAGCAAAAAACCGGTAAAATCAAAATAAAGAACCCTGAAGCCGTGCTATGGTTAAAAGACGATATGGTAGACGGCCAGATCAGTAACCAAAAAATTGATCAAGCCGTAAACTTTAGTGTGGTAAGCCTTAATTTCTATCAAAGTAATACTATATATAAAGAACGTATAGCTAACGACGATCCATCGGCATACAAAATGCCATTTTTTAACAGGCTATTAATGGCCTTAAATAATGGATGGTATTTGTTCACCGAACTCATTCTTGGCCTTGCAAACCTTTGGGTATTAATATTGGCTGGTATAGGCTTTTGGATGGGATTTAAGGCTTATAAAAGAAAATATCCGGCCATATAATTAACTCCAAACAATCCGCGTGGCATTGCAATAACGCGCGGGAGAATAAGAAAAGCAAAGCCCGACATTTCTGCCGGGCTTTGCTTTTCTTATATCTTACTTCTTGGCTCTATCTACACCGTCAGCTTTTTATACCTGATCCTTTTCGGTGTTACATCACCTACACGTTTTTTGTGGTTCTCTTCATAGTCGCTATAGTTACCCTCAAAGAAATACACTTGCGAGTTTCCTTCAAATGCCAGTATATGGGTACAAACACGGTCAAGGAACCAGCGGTCGTGACTGATAATGACAGCGCAGCCGCCAAAGTTTTCCAGGGCTTCTTCCAGTGAGCGAAGTGTATTCACATCAATATCATTGGTAGGCTCATCCAGCAGCAACACGTTCGATCCTTTTTTTAACGTAATGGCTAAATGTACACGGTTACGCTCACCACCAGATAATACACCAACTTTTTTCTGCTGATCGGCACCATTAAAGTTAAATTTTGAAACATAGGCTCTTGAATTAAGCGGGCGGTTACCTACCATAATGGTATCCAATCCGTCAGTCACGTTTTCCCAAACAGATTTGTTCTGGTCAAGGTCGTCATGCATCTGGTCAACATAACCCAAAGCAACAGTTTCGCCCACACGGAAAGTACCTGCATCCGGTTGATCTTGCCCGGTAATTAAACGGAATAGCGTGGTCTTTCCTGCACCGTTGGGGCCTATTATACCCACTATACCAGCGGGTGGCAGTGAAAAGTTCAGGTTTTCAAATAACACTTTATCACCATAAGCCTTTGTTACATTGTTGGCTTCTATAACAATATTACCTAAACGCGGGCCCGGCGGAATAAACAGCTCCAGCTTTTCTTCCCTGTCTTTTGTTTCTTCGGATGCTAATTTATCATAATTTGATAAACGTGCTTTTGATTTAGCATGACGGCCCTTTGGCCCCATACGTACCCATTCCAGCTCACGCTCTAATGTTTTCTGGCGCTTGCTCTCGGTTTTTTCTTCCTGCGCTAAACGTTTTGATTTTTGATCTAACCATGATGAGTAATTACCTTTCCATGGCAGCCCTTCGCCACGGTCAAGCTCCAGTATCCAGCCGGCAACATTATCAAGAAAGTACCTGTCGTGGGTTACGGCAATTACAGTGCCTTTATATTGTTTAAGGTGCTGCTCCAACCAATCTATTGATTCAGCATCAAGGTGGTTTGTGGGCTCATCCAGTAGTAATACATCCGGTTCCTGTAAAAGCAGGCGGCATAAGGCCACCCTGCGACGCTCACCACCTGATAGTACCGAAATTTTGGTATCAGGCTCCGGGCAGCGCAATGCATCCATAGCACGTTCCAGTTTTACATCAAGCTCCCAGGCATTTACTGCATCTATTTTATCCTGCAATTGGCCCTGGCGGGCCATTAGCTTATCCATTTTATCGGCATCACTGTAATACTCTTCCAGCCCAAACTTTTCGTTTATGTCTTCATATTCTTTTAAAAGCGCGGTAGTTTCGGCAACGCCCTCCTCAACAATTTCCTTAACGGTTTTGTTGGGGTCAAGCTCCGGCTCCTGGCTCAGGTAGCCAACGCTATAGCCGGGTGAAAATACAACCTCGCCAATATTTGTTTTATCAATACCGGCAATAATTTTTAACAGTGACGATTTACCCGAACCGTTTAAGCCTATAACGCCAATTTTAGCGCCGTAAAAAAACGACAGATAAATATTTTTTAGTACTGTTTTTTGAGGAGGATAAACTTTGCTTACTCCTGCCATTGAAAATATGATCTTCTCGTCAGCCATGTAACATTAAAATTATTAGTGTGGCAAATATCAATTAAAATGAATAATTAATCACAATTGTAACCGGTAAATTTTGTCTCAACTTACCACAAAAGACGACCATTTAGCACAAAAGACATGTTTATTAACACAGTGTGTATATAAATTTCATTAAAATTTCATCGTATAATTTGTATCTTTCCATATAAATGATTTGGTTTGCTAAAGGGCGCATACTTACAAATAAGCAAAATTAGCTTATGCCTTATTGTCATAAACAATGACTATTTGCCCTGTTCAGTTAAAAAGGTGTTAATAATTACAATTTTTTTAAACTTTTTTAACAATACATTATCAAATAATAGAGTTTTTATCGTTAAATATTAATTTCAAGCAGTTTATATAAGTTTTAAAACAAATTTCAGCTGGTTTAATTTTATTTATAGCAGGTGGCTTATCATCCGATTGTCTATTTATGCTAAAGATAAAAAGTTGGCAATATTGTTGATAAATGTTATAACAATCGTCTTGACAGATAAAAACAAATTTATAGATTAGGACGATCATAATCAGAAAGGTATATATGGAAGCTAAATTTTCGCCACGGGTTAAAGATGTGATACAATATAGCAGGGAAGAGGCATTGCGTCTTGGGCATGATTATATTGGTACAGAGCATCTTTTGCTGGGCCTCATCCGAGATGGTGATGGTGTGGCAATCAAATTATTAAAAGGGCTAACCGTTGATACCGCTAAACTACGCCGTGCTGTTGAGGATGCTGTAAAAGGAACAATTGGCA
>JAQBNZ010000162.1 GCA_028288285.1 Mucilaginibacter sp. | reverse complement strand
TGACCGGCAACCGATTTATATTTAAAGCCCATTACTCCTTGAGGAGGGCTATATCCGACTTTACCTTTAAAAGCACTTACTTCCCCTTCAATTATAACTGAAATACTAGTATCTCGGCCATGATGGTCATGAGTTTCGGTTTCCTTATATTTCGGATGGAATTCTCCAAACAGTATGTCAAGTGCACGTATAATATTACTTTTACCTGCGTTGTTTTCTCCTATAAGTATTAACGGTGACTTTTCAGGAAACTTGATAACTATTTGGTCGTCGATTGATCTATATCCTTCAATCGTAAGTGTTTTAAGTCTTGGCATGGATAGGTTGTGGAGCTGCAATATAACGAAAAAGCTAATATACAGTTAAGTCAAAATAGCGAACCGTCCTGCGAACAGAGCAAAACGTCTGTGAAGAAAGAGCCGATAGGTGACTGCTTATTCTCCTTGGTGTATCCAAATATACTTTTTACCATTCCAAGTAATTAGTCCGCCTGCTAAAGGTGAACCATCTTGAACTGACCAGATACTAATGGCTTTGTTAGATAGCTTCCGTTTTATACTTCCAATAATATCTCCGTTATCAAACTTCGTTTCATAAGCAACCTTGCTTGTGTAAACCTCCCAACCATCTACCCACTTTAAATCATCACTATCATCAAATCCTAGCTTACCTACACTATTACCAGCACCAAATATCACAAATTGATTATTATTACCATGTATTAGGAGTATACCTTTCTTTTGACTCTTCCTTTCAACGATCATAGTTGCAATATCTTTAATCCCATCTCCATTGAAGTCAGCTTGTAAGTAAGTTGGCTTTAGCTTTGTTTTAGTCTCATATTTATCAACCAAATTTAACTTGATAAATGCTCCTAACTGGCGCAAGTATACAGCAATGGCCGGAGCAGGGAGTACTTGTGACTCCTACGCAATACTTATGACATAAAGATAAAAATATATTAAAGGCACAAATACCTAACTCACAATTCGACGCTATATACTTGTGCCAGTGGGGTGTCATCCTGAGCTTGTCGAAGGATGTGCGTAAGGGCCGGGGCGGTATGGAAACTTGATGCTATTCGGGTGGTGATCTACCGCCGCGAAATTATTTAGAGATCTTACTTAACTCGCTGAATGGTTTTCCGCTTGCGCCAATTTTGAAGGCTTCTACGTTTTCTTTCCAGTCTCTTATGATATGGGTAAGAAAGACAACCAGTAGTATTTTCCAGAAGTTTGCTTTTTTCATGCTGTCTATTTATTGACGTAATATAGCAATAATTCTTTTTTGGAAAAGGAAAATGCTATAGTACAGGATAGTTCACTAACCCACCCCTGCCATTTCGCAGTCCGGCGCGCCCCCTCCCGAGAGAGGAACTATATATGAGCTGGGACAAGGATAAAATTACAACGCCAATTAAATTACCATCAATAATCTACTTAACAAAAGAAAAATTGTAAATTAATTACTGAGGCACAATCACAAAAAAAGCCGCCCTGAAGCAGCCTTTAAAATACCATATCATAAACTATCACATACTCCCCACAGAAGCGAATTGCATCATTAAACCTACTTTTCCATCTTTATTAAATACCCATACTTCATGTGTGCCTGTTTTAACCTGTTTCCCGGTTTTATCAGTATATTCTTCGGATCCCCAAACACAAACCACATTTTCATTCTTGTCACTTTTTAAACTCAGCCAGGCATGTATAGTCACCTTATAATTTTGTATTGAGCCTCTAAATTCCTTTACACCCTTCAAATTTTCTGCCTTACCTTTTACAATAGTCCCGTTTGCAAGCATCATCGTCACCGTATCTGCTAACATATCTGCGTGTTTATCCAAAGTGTTATTTTCAAAGTCTTTCCAAAGCGTCAAAATTTTATCTGAATACGTTGGACTGGCAATGGTGAATTTTGATGAATAAGTGGCGGTATAACCGCTGTTTGCCTGACTCATTGCCATAAATGGCACGGACAGAAAAAGAAAGAAAAAAAGCTTTTTCATGATTTTAAGATTTAAATTGTTTGTAACACGTTCGTTACATTAAATGTAATAATTTAAATCGCTAATTATCAAAAAATTATGACAGTTATTTAGGAGTAAATACACCCCCGTTTAGCTAAACCCACCCCTTGCCATTTCGAAGGCTGGCGCGCGCCCTCCCGAGAGAGAAATTGTTTTTGCTTGGCGGCTAATGCATGATTTATTAAACCCACCCCTGCCATTTCGCAGGCTGGCACGCCCCCTCCCCAGAGGGGAACTATATATGACTTAAACAAGGATAAAATTACATATCCGGTTTTTTAGCAACGCCAATTAAGTTAACATCAGTAAGTTCCAAAGATTTAACCATGCCTTGAACGGTATCCTTGTACTTCTTAAAATGAGGGGTTTTTATGTGTGAGTTATACGCGGCGGTATCGGCATATATTTCAAGTATGGTGATGTGCGAGGGGTTGCTTTTGTCGGCAACAGCGTAATAGGTTAAAACTCCCGGCTCTACACTAACAGCAGTAGTCATTTGTTCTTTTAACGCGGTGTTATACTTTTCCAATTGCGCCGGGTCTACTTGAATTTTTGCCAATCTAACTACTTGGTTTCTCTGCTGCGCCATAACGTTTGTACTAAAAAACAATGTGAGCATACATATAATAACCATCAATGTAAGCCAGCTGTTACGGCTTAATGGCGTTTTAAATACTTTCATAATTTTAGGATTAATAATATAATTTAATAGTCCATAGTCCGCTTAGGCTTGTCTCCAATTTAATAGGTGCCTTAAAAGAGGCTTTTATATTTCGTAAACATTAAATTTTAACAAATAAGCAATTTTACTATTTTAGCGCCCCCTATTAGTTGCTATATCTTGCTATTAACAAACAATTGTTGATACAGTTGTTTGCGTATCTATCACAAACTACAGAATTCCCTACAAGCCGTGACTTACCGACAGTACTATATAAAGCTAATTACCCTATTGGGTAAAATGGAAAAGTTTAATGAAGAACAATATCAAAAGTTAAAAGATGACAGCGATTTCCTAAACAAAGAAGACAGAGACACCTATTCCGACCTGCAAAATGACCTTTATTCTGTTATGCAGAAATGCGAAAAAGTAGCAAGCCTTATATCAACCAAAGAAGTAAAATCAACCGATGAAATTGATGCGGCCGTGTTGGGATTTTTACCTACCGAAATTATTTAGAGATATAGTTATTCCGGAGCGAGGAATTGTTTTGTTGATCGATTATGCATTGCTTGTTAAACCCACTCCCTGCCACTTCGCAAACTGGCGCGCCCCTTCCAAGAGGGGAATTAAAACAACAATCACACCTAAACCCGATAGCAGCGGTTACCGGCCATGTGGCTAAGGCTTACGCAGTATGAGCGCATAGCGGGGCTACCGGCACATAGTTGCACAGGTATTGCTTTACCCACAAGTTATTGCAGTGTTTAACAACCAGGTTGCTAAAAGGGCATTTATTAACTTGCCAACTCTATCTGATAATGCGGCTGCAATAAATAGCCAATTGGCTTATCTTGTACTGGCTGCTCAACCGGATTTAAACTAACGGTAAATTCGTGAACATTTTTGCCGGCTACATCAATAGTGCGTTGGGCGGTATAAATTTGATACTTATTTAAAATGTTAAGTATAATGTGGGCTTGTTCATCCCCCGCAAGTATTTTATCGCCTAACTTTATATACTTTTTTACACCCCCAACTTCATCAAAGGCTTTAAAACTGGTAGAAGAAAATAGAGCCATATTGTATAACTATAAGGTAAAAAATATAGTTGTAAAAGTTAATTTCTTTTAACAACAATTAAATTTATAACAAATTACAGATGTAACAGTTTAAATTCTTTGCAAGTTTATACTAATTTTTATTTCCTGCAATACGTATTTCTACCTGTTTTAACTATAATTTTAGGGTTAAAACACCTCCTTTTAACTACAATTGAAAACATAGGCGTAAAAAATACTATAGGTCAAAAAACCGTATCTTTGCATATTACGGCATAAAAGTGCCAAATGTTACAGCGTGTGGAAGAATTAATTATTAATAAAACAACATTACAAAGTTATAAGGGCTATAACAACTATGGTGCCTGGCTTAAAGATAAATATAAGGGGCACCGTGTATTTAAGGTAATTGTTGATGGTGGCTTTACCTGCCCTAACCGCGATGGCAGCAAGGGTTACGGTGGCTGTACTTATTGCAATGTTGATTCGTTTACACCTTCGGTTAGCAGGAACGCCCCTACTTTGCGCCAGCAGGTAGAGGAAGGTATGGAGCGTGCTGTTAAAGGCAACAAGGCCGATAAGTTTATTATTTATTTTCAGCCAAATACCAATACTTACGCCCCGGCGCATTATTTAAAAATGCTGTATGACGAGGCCCTGAGCATTAATACCGAAAACATTGTTGGCCTTAGCGTGGGTACCCGGCCCGATTGTATTGATGCCGAAAAGGTAGCCCTGCTTGAAAGTTATACCGACCGCTTTGATGTTGACCTGGAGATGGGCATGGAGAGTATTTACAACGATACCCTTAACCAAATAAACCGGGGATGCAGCCACGAGGAACTGATAACGGCCCTGGCCCTTACCGAAAATACTAAGCTGGATGTTTGTGTGCATACCATTTTTGGTTTCCCCTGGGAAACTAATGAGATGATGCTTAAGTATGCCGATGAGATAAACCGCCACGCGCAAATAAAATTTGTAAAGTTTCATCACCTGCATATTGTAGAGGGCAGTGTTATGGGGGTTAAATACAAGCGCGAACCTTTTAAACTGTTCAGCCTGCCAGATTATGCCGACTTTTTATGTGAGCTGTTGCCGCTGGTGAGGCCGGATATTGTGATACAGCGCCTTTTTGGCCTCAGCGACCGCGAACTGCTTATTGCCCCCAACTGGGGACTAAAAAAATCAGAGATACAATATTACATAGATCAGCAAATATTAACCCGAGGTATAGTACAAGGGAGTAGCCTTTAGCCTCACCCCAGCCCTCTCCAAAGGAGAGGGAGCTAAAGTTTTAAAGTCCTCTCCTTTGGAGAGGATTTAGGTGAGGCCGAGGCCCTTGGCTTAAACTTTGCATATACTGTTATATAAATTAACTTAGGGTCGCTTAATTACTGATATTGCTTTGGCGCAAAAACCTTTACAAAACTATATTCCGGCGTTAACGGGTGTGCGTGCACTGGCGGCATACCTGGTATTTGTA
This sequence comes from Mucilaginibacter sp., assembly GCA_028288285.1. Lineage (GTDB taxonomy): Bacteria > Bacteroidota > Bacteroidia > Sphingobacteriales > Sphingobacteriaceae > Mucilaginibacter. Next base: position 10,048 of record JAQBNZ010000162.1, on the reverse strand, counting down.
TCGCACTACTCTTACGCTTTTGATGAAAATTTTCCCCGTGCTGTGCAACGTTTTCTTGCCGAGCTGCATATTGGAGTAACTATTTTCTTTGTGCTATCGGGTTTTTTAATTGCTTTCAGATATTTTGATAGCTTTCAGTTAACCGGCAATTGGTTTAAGCAGTATCTTAAAAATAGGGTGGCACGTATCTATCCTATGTATTTCCTGCTTACTGCAGGAGCGTTTATCAGTTACTATTTCACGCAAAACCCTAAGGTAACCAATGGCTTCGGCAGGCCGGTTGTTTTGTTTTTGATGAATATTACTTTTCTGCGGGGCTTTTTTGATCAGCTAAAGTTTACAGGGATAGCCCAGGGCTGGAGCTTAACGGTCGAAGAATGCTTTTACTTTTCCGCCCCTTTCATATTTTACTTCGCGCAAAAATACCGCAAGTTTTATGTGCAGCCATTGGTAATAACCGGGCTGGGTGTATTGCTGGTACTTATGTTCAGAAATATGAACTGGCATGGCTTTTTTGGCAACTTTACCTTTATGATGCTGTATACCTTTTTTGGCCGGTGCTTTGAGTTTTTCGCCGGGATACAGCTGGCATTAATTGTAAAAAAGAGAAACTTGAACGGGCAGGCAAAAACCGGGTACACTTACCTGGGCTTTGGGCTTATATTTTTGTGTGTATGGATAATGTCGGTATTGCCTATACCAAAGGGGCACGTGGCGGGCCTGCATAATCCCTTAGGTATTGTTACCAATAACTACCTGCTGGCAGTGTCAATAGCTTTGTTTTTTTATGGCTTGCTTACCGAAACTACCATCCTCAAAAAAATACTTTCAAATAAATTTGTTGAACTGCTGGGCAAAAGCTCGTATATATTTTACCTGATACATTTGGGTTATATTGCTGATTTTTTGCACGATGGCTTTGACTGGTTAAATGAATATGTTTTTACCTTGTATGATAAATGGGAGCTTACCTGGCATTCACCGTTTCAGTATGATAACCTGAATGTATTATATGCTTTTATCATTTTGAACGGTATTTCAATCCTGCTGTTTAAGCTGATTGAGGAACCGCTTAATCATTACATTCGCAAATCTGATTTTTTGATCAGAAATGATCGTACAAAAGCCACAACCGGTGCGGCAGCCACTAAATAGTATAATGTTTAAGATGCAATTATTACAAGGGATTAAATTATACGCTATTACCATAAGCATTATACTGGCAGGTGCCTTTAACGCTATTGCACAGAATGATAAAGAGGAAACCGGCGAGATTACCATTGAGGTAAACCCGGGTAACAAAAACGCCATTTTTAAGGATGACGAGAATGTTGGCTATAAGCTAAAAATAAAAAGCACCTACAAAGCCGCGCAGGCTGGTAAGCTTACCTACAATATACTTACTGACGATTTCACCAATATCTCTACTAATTCCATCCCGATTCATTTAACCAAAAACTCGGCCGAGACTTACACGGTAAACATTCCCCAACAAAGACCGGGCTTTTACAGGATAAACTTCATGCTTAACACCACCACTTATGATGATACTGTTAAAAAGGTATTTGGGGTGAGTCCGGAAAAGATTGTAACCCAATTGCACCGCCCTGCAGATTTTGATGCCTTTTGGAAAGCCTCGATAGATACACTTAAAAAAGTGGCGCCAAATTATAAGGTAATATTCCGCAAGGACTTATCAACCAAAGCAAAAAAGGTTTACCTGGTAGAGATGCAATCATACCAAAACCTGCTTATTCGCGGCTGGCTGGTAGTGCCTACTTATGGCAAAAAGCTACCTGTGCACTACAGGGTGCCTGGCTATGTGGTAGAGTTAAAGCCCAATATGGATAATGACGATTACATTGCTTTTGATATAAATGTACGCGGTAATGGTAACAGCAGGGATGCCGTTAGTGTAGGTACCGATACGTATTGCCTGGTTGGTATTGAGGATAGGGATAAATACATTTACAAGGGCGTTTATCTGGACTGCATCCGCGGACTTGATTTTTTATATGCTAACGCGAAGTTAGGTATTGATACCTCAAAAATATATGTAGAAGGGGGCAGTCAGGGTGGTGCATTGGGGGTTGTATTGGCTTCGTTAGATAAACGTGTAAAGGTATTGACCGTACAGGTGCCATTATATTCTAATATACATGATGCATATAAAATAACAAATGGGTATGATAGCCAGGTGTTCCCTTTTAAAATGTTCAGAAAATACCAGGAGAACCACTCCGGCTATACATGGGATAAGTTTTTTAGCGTATGGGATTACTATGATCCGCAGAACTTTGCACCCAATGTTAAATGCCCCGTGCTAATGGGTATAGGCTTGCTGGATATGTTTTGCCCGCCGCGGTGCAGTATATCTATGTACAATCATTTAGGCACCGCCAATAAAGAGTTTGTAAGCGTACCTAACTCAACCCATGAGGTTGACTTCAACTATTTTATGTTTCAAAACCTCTGGATAAGGGAGAAATTAAGGATACCATAACCATTGGACATGAAAAAACTTTACATCATTTGTTTATCTCTCATCATACTAAGCCCGGCCTGGCAACAGGCATATGCGGGCTGGCCTATAGGTAAATACCGGAGTATTGTTATACCCTCGTTTAGCTACTATACCTCAAAAGACAAGTGGGACAGCAATGGCATCAAAGTTACAGGCGAAAACGGCAGCGGGTTTACCTCATATGCAATTGGCCTGTATTATGGCTACGGCCTTACCCGCCGTATGGATTTGCTGGTGAACGTATTGGCACCTTACCAAAGCAGTAAATCAGTTACATCAGCAGGTGTGGTTACGCCGCAAAACAGTTCGGGCCTGGGCGATATGCAGGTAGGTATCAGTTACGCGCTGGCTAACTTTGGATATAAAAGTTATTTATCAATACAGGCAACAGGTATAGTACCACTTTACAAAAACACCAACCGTGCAATTGCACTGGGCTATGGCGCTTATGGCAGCGAAGTTAAGCTGATGTACTCCGGAGGGATTAGCAGGCTATTTAAAGGCTATTATAACCTGGAAGCCGGCTACCGCCGCTTTTTTGATGCTGAAGGGCCAAACGTGCTGGTATATTCCGCTTCGCTTGGTGTTCCTGTACCGGGCCGGAACCAGGCGAGTGTTGAGGTTGGCGGCCAGTGGGCATCAAGTAATAATAAATCATTCAGTCAAAACTTGAGCGTTAACCGCGATTTTGCCTTCACCAAGGCGGGCCTCAACTTCGGTCATGCGTTTACCCGCAGATTTTCGTTATTTGCCAATGGCTTTTACACCCTTACAGGCCGTAATTCAGGCATTGGCTCGGGTGGCTCGTTACAGGCAATTGTGAAGATATAAGGACAGATCTCTTTTCAACGCGACATTACAAGAACGAAGCAATTCCCATATAGGTTGGTTGTGCTTTTAATGAACATTGGTCTGCTCATAGCCGCAGAGGCTTAGTAACTTTTGTCTTGATACAAAAGTCACCAAAAGATCAAGACGAAAAAATCCTTCCTCCCACAGCTCTGCCCATCGGCCCCGGTTTTTCGTCGGGCCACCGCTCTTCGTTATGTTTGTTTGCCGTTATAATTTTCGAGCCTGAAGAACAGAATGATTCGCTCAAAATGCGGCATAGCGTAACGCACTGGTGGCACAAAAACTGATAAAAGCACTAACTTTCACAGGGCGGTACCAAGCCGCGACTTTTCTTTGGTTACTTTCTTTTGAGAGAAAAGAAAGTAACATCCACAGGCATAGCATAAGGTACACCCCACTCCTAATTAGCACTAATCGGCGGCTTGTGAGATTGCCACGCTATCATTGAATGGACATTGTCCATCCGTCGACAGATCCTTCATTCTTTAGATAACAAGTTGAGGTTACCCCTTATACTTACCAAACAGCTTTTCAACAGCTTTAACCCGGTAATCAAATATCTTTTTTACTTGTTTGCCCACCAGTAAGGCATTACTTAGCCTGCCTATAATGCCATAAGGTATGGCGTAATGCAGCAGGTCGGTCATTTCTACACCGCCTGGAATTTCTTTAAAATGGTGCTGATGGTGCCATAAGGCATACGGACCAAAGCGCTGCTCATCTACAAAATACTGATGATCCTGCACATGGGTTATCTCGGTCATCCAGTTAAGCTTAATGCCAAACAATGGCGAAATCTTGTAAGTAATTATCATGCCAGGGTACATCCTGGTATCGTCGTTATAATCTGACGTTACTATAAAGTTCATTTCGGGCGGGGTAATCTTAGCCAAATTCAACGGCGCCGAAAAAAACTCCCAGGCCTCATCTAAACTCACCGGGATATTCTGCTTTAATTTTAATGCGTATGTTTTCACTTAAGGCTAACGGATTAAGTATTATGCGGTTTTAACCGCTTTTATTTATTCTCCGTAGCTATAGGCAAACCCCTGCGCGACCACTCGCTCCATGAACCTACATACAACTTGGCACCGGTAAAGCCTGCATGCTCCATGCCCAGCAAAGTGTGGCAGGCAGTAACGCCCGAGCCGCAATGCACAATAACATCCTGGGTTTTTATACGACCAATAGTTTCTTTATACATTGTAGCCAATGCTTGTGAGGTAAGGTATTTACCCTCTGGCGATAGGCTGTTACTATAGAAAAGGTTTACTGCCCCCGGTATGTGGCCCGCAATAAGGTCCAACGGCTCGGTATAGCCCAGGTAGCGTTGTTCCTCACGTACATCAATTACCATGCGGTCATCGGCTTTAGCAGCGGCTTTTACTTCTTCAATATCAACTGTATTGCGGTATGCCCCTGGTATTGGATAAGGTGTAACTCCAATGGGTTTATAGTCATCGGTACTTAGTTCAACACCTTCGTCTGTAGCAGCTTTTAATCCGCCGTTTATTACCTGCACAGTGGTATGGCCTATTGAACGCAGCATCCACCAAAGGCGTGCCCCGCCCATTGCTCCGGCTTTATCGTCATAAACCACAACGTAGCTATCCGGCCTAATTCCCCAACGCCCTAAAGTTGCAGTAAAATCTGTTAATGAAGGTAAGGGATGCCTGCCACCAAAAGCAGGGTCGGCGGGATGCTCAGCCAGATCATCATCCAAACTCGCGAAAATTGCATTAGGCAAATGCCCCGCAAGATAGCGCTCATGCGCGTTAGCACCGCCACGCACATCAATAATTATAGTTGATGGGTCAAATACCCGTGGGTCGGTAATTTCAATAAGAGGAGACATAGCGGGCTATTGTTTATAACTCAAATATATAAATGTAGGCGATATATTAGGTAAGAATTTGGTAAAGTTTGGAGGCTACAAACTCATACGCCAATCAGGCGTTAGGGATAGGAGCGGATACCGGCCGTGTGGCTAAGGCCCGTGCAGTATGAGCGGATAGCCCGGCCGCAGGCAACGCCCATACAAATGACTTAATTACAGCGTAATAACTACCGCCTCCTACTGCACCATTTTATTGGCACAGCACGAGCTTGCAAAAGCCTCTGGCTTGGCTTTAAATACAAAACCCATACTTAGTATGTAACCCATAGCCTCGTGCAGGGCCGCATTGCTTTTAAACATAGGGTTGGTGTTAATGTCGGCGTGTACCTCCAGCTCTACATCATACAGGTCAAGCAGGTCGCAAAGTTTGTAGGCAATATCAATAGATTTTTGCACTTCGGTAAGCATACGCTCTTTAATGCTCATTTTTTGCGAGCTACGCTCCTGATGTATAAACATGAAGGCCCCCCGCTTCTCGCGGATAAAAACAATTACAGTTGCAAAATCGGTTACGGCTCCTTTAACTTGTGAATCTGTACCTATACAAACTTTTAATTTATTGCCTATGGCGGTTTCCCGTTCAATGGCTGCTTCCACTTCTTCTAAAATGGGTGTTTGGATCACCTCGCCGCTAAATTTTCTCCAGGTCATAAAAATCGTTTTAAGTTAATTTTGTCTGACCTTTTTTATCGGTCTATAAAAATAAGTGATTAACTATTTTATAAACGTTAAAAACAAGTAATTTATTTGTTAACATTTTATTGAATATTAACACATTACAGATAATTCTGTTCTATAGCATGTTAAATTTATAATATAGCACAGCAACGGTGAAGAAAACATACCTATCTCCTTAACTGAAACATTTAAAAACAGCAACCGGCGGCTAATTATTGCGAAACCCTTTTATATTTGCCTCCAACATCATCCGTTTATGAAAATATTGTTTGGTATACAGGGTACAGGGAATGGCCACATTAGTCGTGCCCGCGAAATTGTGCCCTTATTGCAGCAATACGGCGAGGTTGACCTACTGGTAAGCGGCACCGAGGCGGAGGTAAGCTTATCGCAGCCGCTTAAATACCGTTTCCATGGGTTTAGCTTTGTGTTTGGCAAAAACGGCGGGGTTGATAACTGGGCCACCTTTAAGATCATGAACCTGCCCCGGCTGTGGAAGGATATGCACTCCATCCCCCTAAAACAATACGACCTCATAATTAACGATTTTGAACCGGTTAGCGCCTGGGCGTGCAGATTGCAGGGTGTGCCCTCAGTATCATTAAGTCACCAGTGCTCATTTGTATCTAAAAAAACACCGCGCCCATCTAAATGGAACTATGCCGAATGGCTGTTTAAATATTACTCGCCTACTACGCATCACATCGGTTTCCACTTTGAGCGTTATGACGATTTTATCCATACCCCGGTTATCCGCAGCGATATCCGCAATATGGAAACCGCCAATCATGGCCATTACACCGTTTATTTGCCTGCTTACGGCGATGCCAGGCTGGTTAAAAATTTAAGTCAGACTAATGCCGAATGGCAAATCTTCTCCAAGCGCACAAAAACCGCTTATCGTGAAGGTAATGTACAGGTATTCCCGGTTAACAATGAGGCATTTAACACCAGCCTGGCGAATTGTGAGGGCTTGCTTACCGGTGGTGGCTTTGAGGGCCCTGCCGAAGCATTGTTTTTGGGTAAAAAAGTTTTGATGATACCCATGCGCGGCCAGTACGAGCAGCAATGTAATGCTCTTGCTGCATCTAAGCTGGGTGTAACCGTTATTGAAACCATTAACGCCGATTTTGTAAGCCGCATTAACACCTGGCTTGCCGACGATAGGCACATCAGCGTAAACTTCCCTGATGAAACCGCGCAGATAGTTGATAACATGGTAAAGCAATACGCCCGGTAGCTCAGTGTAAAAAGTCTTCTTGCCGGTTAACTCACCCCGCGGCACTTCGTGCGCGACCCTCTCTTCGCCTGCGGCGGAAAGAGGGTTGGAACTGCATTATTTATTGCCTAACTCTTTTCCCAGACTGTCTTCTCCTACCTCCCTCCATTTCCCCACCCTCTTTGCGCAAAGCGCAGAGAGAGGGGAGACCAGCGTAGCGGAGTCGGGGTGAGTTAAATCACCTCCTTGCCGGGCACTAAAGCTAATTATTTCAAGGTATGTTACACTCCAATTTTTCTGCTAATTTTGCTCCACAAGCCAAACCGGTAAATGATCAGTATTTTTAAGATATATAATCCGCTCAATATTTTATGGCTGGCCATTTTATTGTTTATAACGCGTATTGGCTACCTCATACAGGTGCCGGATAAGCTGGAATTTATTTTTGTTGAACCTTTTGCACGCTTACTGGTACCTGTATCATACGAGTATGCCTTCTCTCCTATTTCAAATGTTTTTTTAGCGGGCATACTGGTGTTAATACAGGCCGTACTGTTAAATTACCTGGTTAACCACTTTAATTTATTAGGCAGGCCAACCTTCTTGCCGGCATTAATGTATATAACGCTTACCGCTTTATTTAAACCGTTTATGGTTTTAAGCGCCCCGCTTATTTGCAATTTTTTATTAATATGGATGCTTTTTAAGCTATTCAGCCTTTATAAAAGCGACGATGCCAAATCAACCGCTTATGACCTGGGCATTATTGTGGCCATAGGTTCATTAATATACCTGCCCTACATTTACCTATTCCTATCCATCTGGATAGCCCTTATCATATTCAAACCCTTTAACTGGCGCGAATGGGTATCAGGCATAGTAGGGTATTTTACGGTGTTCTTTTTTTTAGCTGTATTTTATTACTTAAATAACAGGTTGGGCAGCTTTTATAATATATGGGCGCCGTTAGGTACCAAATTCCCTAACCGTATCAATATTAATTACATAAATTACCTGGTGCTGGTGCCGGTATTGGTTATTTTGGTGCTTTACTTCTTTAAACTGCAGCAAAATTATTATAAAAGCTATGTGCAGGTGCGCAAATCTTTCCAACTGCTATTTGTGATCTTATTGATAGCCATGTTCTCTTTTTATGTGAAAACAGAGTTCAACCTTAATCATTTTTTGCTGTGTGCAGTACCGGCAGCGGTGTTTTGTAGCTACTACTTTGTAAATGCCAATACTAAATGGTTTTATGAAAGTTTGTATTTATTGCTGCTTATCAGTATAATATATTTTCAGTTTAACACTTTTTAACTTTTACATTCGTTCAAATTTCATCGGTTATATTAGTTTTGTAGCATGAAATTTGGCGTAGTAATTTTTCCGGGCTCCAATTGTGATGAAGATATCATCCATGTTCTTGCAAATGTAATGGGTCAGCAGGTAGTGCGGTTGTGGCATAAAGACCATGATTTGCAAGGTGCTGAATTTATTGTATTGCCCGGCGGCTTCTCTTTTGGCGATTATTTGCGCTCAGGCGCTATTGCCCGTTTTTCACCTATCATGCAGGAGGTTATCCAGTTTGCAGCAAAAGGCGGAAAAGTATTAGGTATTTGCAACGGTTTTCAGATACTGACCGAAGCAGGCCTTTTGCCCGGTGCGTTGTTGCATAACAAAACCCGCAAATTTATTTGCCACAACATTCACATGAAGGCGCAAACAACAAATTCTTTGGTAACCCGGCAGATAGAGCTGCAGCGTGCATTAAAAATACCTGTGGCGCATGGCGAAGGCAATTATTTTGCTGATGCTGATGTGCTAAAGGCTATTAATGATAATGACCAGGTACTTTTCAGATATTGCGACGAGTTCGGCAACATTACCGAGGAAGCCAACCCTAACGGATCAATAGAAAACATTGCAGGTGTAACTAACATAAGCCGTAACGTATTTGGTTTTATGCCTCACCCTGAGCGCGCTGCCGATGCATTGCTGGCTAACCAGGATGGGCTTGCCATATTTGAATCGATATTAGCATTGGCTAACGCCTGATGACAAACCTGGTTATTGATATTGGCAACAGCTTCACCAAAATTGCCGTTTTTGAGAATGACGGCCTGTTAAAAGTTGAGCAATACCAGCAAACCAGCATACAAGATGTAGAGGGCTTTTTAAGGAGCTACAACATTGACAAGGTGATAACGGCATCGGTAAAAAAAGAAAAAGAAGCCTGGCAGCTATCGCTGGATGAGAGGTTCAGGGTGGTTTACTTTAACAGTGGCTTATCAGCAGGTATAAACAATCATTATAAAACACCTGATACACTTGGCGCCGATAGGCTTGCGGCTGTAATAGGTGCAAATTACTTATACCCGGGCAAAGCCAGCATAGTAATAAGCGGGGGCACATGCATAACATATGATTGTATTGATGCCGGGGCAAATTATTTTGGCGGCAGTATATCGCCCGGTTTAAAAATGCGTTATAACGCGGTAAATTATTATACAGCCGCATTACCGTTAGTTGAAGCAGATAAAGATTTTTCCTCGGCTTACGGTTATGACACTGTAACAGCAATAAAATCCGGGGTGCAAAACGGGGTGAAATTTGAGCTGCAAGGGTTCATTGAAAACTATATAAAAACACATAAAGAGTACAATATCATACTAAGCGGGGGCGATAGTATTTTTTTTGAAACTCTATTGAAAAATAGCATCTTTGCCCCCTATATTAAAATTGAGCCTTACTTGGTTCTAAAAGGATTAAACGCAGCTATACAAAAGCATAATGATTAAATACATAAGGTTCATCGTTTTAATATTACTTACCGTTACTGCATTTAGTGCAAATGCGCAAACAAGTACTGCAACTACCA
>JAQBNZ010000150.1 GCA_028288285.1 Mucilaginibacter sp. | reverse complement strand
GGCCTTGGTTTCGCAGTTAAAATAAAGAAGGTAAGCAACAGGAAAGCAACATCGCACATAGCCGTCATGTCTATATGTGTACTCTTTCTGGGAACTTTTACTCTTGCCATGTTGTAAATTTAAAAATTATTAGTGTGAAAATCAAATAAATCCCAAATTATATTTTGTTATAACGGGAAAACAAGCACTAATATTTTAAGCTCTTTTATTTTTGTGTGATGCAGCAAATGTTTGTACTATGCTGAAACCTGTTTCATCAATTGCATAAGTTAACTTATCAATTTTAGATGTGAACACGTTGTACATTACGATTGACATAGCTGATGTACTGATACCTAATGCGGTGTTCACCAATGCTTCAGAGATACTGTTTGATAATGCAGTTGGGTTAGCAGCACCACCGGCACCAAGCTCACCAAAGGCCTTTATCATACCCACAACCGTACCTAACAAACCTGTTAATGTACCAATTGATACTAATGTTGCGATGATAGTTAAGTTTTGCTCTAACATTGGCATTTCTAATGCTGTAGCTTCTTCAATGTCTTTTTGGATAGCTAAGGTTTTTTGATCAACATCCATTGTTTGATCCTCTTCCATTTCTGCGTATTTTTTAAGACCTGATTTAATAACGTTAGCTACTGAACCTTGTTGTTTGTCACATTCTGCGCTTGCTGCAGCAATGTTACCTGAGTTTAAGTAAGTTTGAACCTTTTTAACAAAGTTTTCAACGTTACCTGTACCAGATGCTTTGCCAATTACAACTAACCTTTCAATTGAGAATACAATTACCATTAATACGTACGACATAATAACAGGTACAATTACCCCGCCTTTATGTACAGTACCGAACAGGTCTATTGGTTCGCCAGCTGTTGGATCACCGCCTTTATAGTGACTCGGATCGCCCAGTATGAATACATATATACAAATAGCGACAGCTAAGCAAATTGGAATGGTCAAAGATGCAAATGCGCCAGATGCACTTGAGCTTTCTTTTTTTACAGGAGTAGTTGGTTTTGTTGGTGCGTTTGCCATTACTTTAATTTTTAGTTTTCGTTTTGTTTAGAATATAAGTTAATAAAAATGTGTGCGCATTAAGCGAATAACAAAAATAGAATATAAATGAAATAAAAAAACTATTTCTGCAATTCTTTATAATAATTTAATATGTCGGCCTCAAACTTTTGTAAATTGGTAATACATAACGTTCTTTGGCCTAAAAATTGTGTTTGTTACAAACAATTTTTTACAATAAAACCCATTATTTTTAATAATAGCAAGTACTACACATAAAAAATGTGTAACTAATGTGTAACTAACGTGATATAAATGCGTCTAACTATACGGCCAAAGTCACACCAGGACCCTCGTTCGCTATTTCGGCTATATTATAATTGGTATACTTTTCGAAATTCTTAACAAACGCCAAGGCTAAGTTGTTTGCGGCATCGTCATAAGATTCTGCATCGGGCCATGTTTTTTTGGGGTCAAGTATATGGTCAGGTACATTAGGGCAGCTTACTGGCATAGCCAGGTTAAATATAGGGAGAGTTTGATAGTTAACATTTTCAAGCTCGCCATTTAAGGCTGCTGTGATCATAGCGCGGGTAAAAGATAATTTCATACGGCTGCCTGTGCCATATGACCCGCCTGTCCAGCCGGTGTTTACCAGCCACACGTTTACTTGATGGTCTTTTATCTTTTGCCCCAGCAACTTTGCATACTCTACCGGGTGCAATGGTAAAAACGCTTCGCCAAAGCATGCCGAAAATGTAGCTACAGGCTGGGTTATGCCAGCTTCTGTGCCGGCAATTTTAGCCGTGTAACCCGATATAAAGTGATACATAGCCTGCTCTGGTGTTAATTTGGATATGGGGGGCAGTATGCCAAAAGCATCGGCAGTTAAAAAGAATATATTTTTTGGTGATGCCCCTATTGATGGGGTAACCGCATTAGTTACATTATATAATGGATATGCTACACGTGTATTTTCGGTTTTATCAATATTAGAGAAATTAACGCGACGGGTACCGGGTACAAAGTTCACATTCTCTAACAAGGCGCCATATTGTATCGCGTTAAATATCTGCGGTTCCTTCTCGGCAGTAAGGCCTGCGCATTTGGCATAACAACCACCTTCAAAATTAAATATAGTGTAATTGCTCCAGCCATGCTCATCATCACCTATCAAACCACGTTCCGGATCGGCAGAGAGGGTTGTTTTCCCCGTTCCTGATAATCCGAAGAAAATAGCGGTATCGCCTTTACTGCCTGCATTGGCCGAGCAATGCATAGAAAGCACTTTTTTATCATGCGGCAAAATAAAGTTTAAAACAGAAAAGATGCCCTTCTTGATTTCGCCGGTGTAGCCGGTACCGCCTATCAGTATTATTTTTTTACTAAAGTTAATAATGGAGAAGTTATTTTGACGGGTACCGTCTAATTCCGGATCAGCCATAAAGCCAGGGGCGGCTATGATTGTCCACTCCGGATGATTATCCGCATTAATAACTTCGGGCCTGATAAATAAGTGGTGTACAAACAAATTTTGATAAGCCGTTTCTGTAACCACGCGTATATCTATATGATACTTTTCATTAGCACAGGCGCAGGAATCGCGCACAAAAATTTCTTTATTTGCCAGGTAGGCTGTTACTTTATTATATAGCTTATCAAATTTATCGGCATCAAACTTAATATTAATGTCGCCCCACCAAACACTGTTGGTTGTTAGCTCATCGGCTACAATGAACCGGTCTTTAGGTGAGCGCCCGGTAAATTCGCCGGTATCAATTGCAAGTGCGCCGCTTTCCGTTAAAGTGCCTTCATTGCGCTTTATAGCAGCTTCTATTAATTGTGCAGTGTTTAACTGAAATAAAATTTGGGTATTACCCAGGCCAAGATAGCCCAGATCGGGCACCTGATTATGCATGCTATTCATTAAAAGAGATTTATAATTGGTTGGCCAAAAATACCCTTTTAATACACTAAGAAACAAACATTTTAATATATATTTTTACATAATGTATGTTTTACACACTACATAAAGCATTGATATTCAATTAATAAAAACATCAAACCAATACACTAACCCCCAGCCTTTTTTGCCTTATAACCGTCTGTTTGCAGCAAGTTTAATACCTTATCTCTAAAGTCGCCCTGTATTAGTATCTCGCCATCTTTTACAGATCCGCCTACGCCGCATTTTGTCTTTAGTTTTTTGCCAATAGCTTCCAGGTCATCTGTTGTACCAATAAAGCCGTTAACACGGGTTACCAGCTTGCTGCCACCTTTGCGATCAAGATATATTTTTAAGTTTTGCTGTTGCGGTGACAGTGTTTGCATATCATTGCCACCCTCTTCCTGGTATTGAAAATCAGGATCGGTAGAATACATAATACCGGTAAAATTTTTCTTTGCCATAGCTTAACCGTTTTTATATGAACCGCCAACAATAACTTTTAGTGCGCCGGGCACCACATCTATTTTAATTTCGGCACCTTCTACCTGCGGCTCGCCATCTAAATGTACCGGGCCGGGCTGTGTGCGTGTTACAGTAATATGCTTTCCTTTTATTATCTCCACAAACTGTGAGCTGTCTGCAGTTTTAGTAAACATGCGTAAGCCCATTTCCGGGAACCGATATAAAGGAAACGGTTTAATGATACAAACATCAAGCAAGCCATCCTGTACTGATGCTGTTGGTGAAACGTGTGCATTGTTGCCATATTGCGATGAGTTGGCCATGCTTAGCATAAATGCTTCGCGCTCATATTTTACACCGTCAATATCCAGTTTATACAATTGCGGCTCATATTTATTAATTTCTTGCAGAGACGATTTAAAGTAGCTGATAAAACCGCGCTTTTTACTGCCCTGCGCAAATACATGGCTGATATGCGCATCAAAACCCATACCTGCCATATTAAAAAACCAATGCCCGTTCATTTTACCGGCATCAATACTTATAGTACGGCCTTTATTAAACGTTTCAAACGCGCCTTCAACATCCATTGGAATATTTAGAAAACGAGACAGCCCGTTCCCTGATCCGTATGGTATTATGGCCAATACCGAATTAGTACCAGCTATTGCCGATGCTACCTCATTAACTGTACCATCGCCACCTACTGCTGCCACAATATCATACTTACCGGCGGCCTGTTTGGCTATATCGCGGGCATGTGAAACACCTGTGCTAAATGCGGTCTCGAAATCAAAAACAGTTGAATCAACGTATTTCTGTATCAGCTCCGGCACACCATCTTTTTTCTTCCCTCCCGATACCGGGTTTATTATAAATAACGCTTTCCTTTTCAACTAAATAGCTTTTCGTTGCCAAAAGTAAATGTATTTTCGGCTTTGTGAAAAATTGTTTTATTTTTGCCATCCGAAAGTGGACTGATTTATTGCCCCGAAGACATTGGGACCAAATTGCAACCACGTAAAAAAGTGCTAAAAACTGCCCCTTTTACAAAGTTTCAAGTAAATCTGTTTCTTTCGATTTAACTTTAAAACATAACATGCCATACTTATTCACCTCAGAATCCGTGTCAGAAGGACATCCGGATAAAGTAGCTGATCAAATATCAGACGCATTAATCGATAACTTTTTAGCTTTTGATCCCGAGTCAAAGGTTGCCTGCGAAACATTAGTAACAACCGGTTTGGTAGTTTTAGGCGGTGAAGTTAAATCAAAAGCTTATTTAGATGTGCAAAAAATAGCCCGCGAAGTGATCAATAAAATTGGATACACCAAAGGCGATTATATGTTTGATGGCAACTCATGTGCTGTTCTTTCAGCCATACACGAGCAATCACCTGATATTAACCAGGGTGTTGACCGCCAGGCTAAAGAGGAGCAAGGTGCCGGCGACCAGGGTATGATGTTTGGCTATGCCACCATTGAAACTGATAACTACATGCCGCTGGCTTTAGATATTGCCCACGCTTTATTAATTGAATTGGCTGCTATCCGTCGTGAAAGTACCGATATAAAATATTTGCGCCCTGATGCAAAATCACAGGTGACATTGGAGTATGATGACAATAACCAGCCTACCCGCATTGATGCTATTGTAATATCAACTCAGCATGATGATTTTGATGAAGAAGTAGCAATGCTTAAAAAGATAAGCAGCGATATCATTGGTATACTTATTCCACGGGTAAAGGCTAAATATCCTAAATATGCGCACTTCTTTAACAGTAATATTAAATACCACATTAACCCAACCGGTAAATTTGTTATTGGTGGCCCGCATGGTGATACCGGCTTAACCGGCCGTAAAATTATTGTTGATACCTACGGTGGTAAAGGTGCGCACGGTGGTGGTGCCTTCTCAGGTAAAGACCCTTCAAAGGTTGACCGTTCTGCAGCATATGCTACCCGCCACATTGCAAAAAACCTGGTAGCTGCCGGTATTTGTGATGAGGTTTTGGTACAGGTATCATACGCTATTGGTGTTGCACAGCCTATGGGTATTTATGTAAATACTTACGGTACCAGTAAACTTGGTATAACCGATGGCGAGATTGCTTTAAAAGTTGAGCAAATATTTGATATGACCCCTTATGCCATTGAAACCCGTTTTAAATTGCGTAACCCTATTTATAGTGAAACTGCCGCTTATGGCCATTTTGGTAAACCACACCAAACAATAACTAAAACTTTTACCAGCCCGGAAGGCCGCGTTGTAACCAGTGAAGTAGAATTGTTTACATGGGAAAAATTGGACTATGTGGATAAAGTAAAAAGCGCTTTTGGTTTATAACATCAAAACATAATAACAAAAAAGGCGCACCGTACGGTGCGCCTTTTTTGTTACATTTAGCTAATAAGCATGAAAAACAAAGCCGTACCACCACTATTAGTTGCATTCGCACTTTTTAATATTTATATCATATGGGGATCAACTTATTTGGCGGTGGCTTACGGGTTAAAAAGTTTTCCGCCATTTATATTGGTTAGCCTGCGTTACCTTACTGCCGGGCTAATAATGCTGGCATGGTGCAAACTAAAAGGCGAAAAATTGCCTGAGACAAAGTTTATGCTAAGGCAGGCTTTAAGCGGCACATTGATGCTGGTTGGCGGCACCGGTATGATTGCCTGGGCTGAACAATACATCAGCTCGGGCCAGGCGGCTATATTAATAGCTACCGAGCCGCTAATATTTTTATTGGTGGACAGGAAACGTTGGTCGGAATATTTTTCTAATAAGTATATTTTAGCCGGTTTGGTGATAGGCTTTACGGGTATCTTTCTGTTTTTAAAACTGGGGGTAGCCGTAGTTAATCCATCGCCCATGGCAACCATTGCCAGTATAGTGGTGTTATTTAGTGCCATGCTTTGGGTATTTGGCTCACTTATTACTAAGGATAGCACAGGCAAAAGCTCTACCGTAATGAATGCCAGTATACAACTACTGGCCGCCGGAATTTCAAGTGCTATAATTGCTTTTTGCAAAAGTGAACAGGTTGGTTTTTCATTTGGTGAGGTAACCCTGCAAGCCTGGGCCGGGTTAATATTTCTAATTGTGATGGGGTCATTGGTGGCTTATTTGTCTTTCATTTGGCTTATCAGTATAAAGCCACCGGCAATTATTAGTACTCATACTTATGTTAACCCGGTAGTGGCCGTATTTTTAGGATGGCTGCTCATACACGAAAGTGTAAATATTGCGCAGCTCTTAAGTTTGATAGTAATTTTGGTGGGTATACTATTGGTAAACGTGCCGGGTTATATAGGGAGGAAAAAAGTAGTGGAGTAATGTTTTTACAAAAAACCCTTATTCAATTATTTTCGCGCAAATAATTGCGAAAAACTGCAAATTTTAGCAAGTATTTGTATCTATTGTATAAATTTTCGTATCTACCCATATCTTTATCCCTATGTATCATCCCAAAGAGAACCCCTGGCAGATTAAATCTGAAGAAGAAAAATATGATAACCCCTGGATAAATGTGACCGAGTACCAGGTCATCAATCCATCTGGCAACCCGGGCATTTATGGCAAGGTACATTTTAAGAACCTGGCTATTGGCATATTACCACTTGATGAGGATATGAACACCTACCTGGTTGGCCAATATCGGTTTGTACTTAATGAGTACACCTGGGAAATACCAGAGGGTGGCGGTATTATAGGCACAGATCCATTAGAATCTGCCAAGCGGGAACTGCTGGAAGAGACTGGTCTAAAAGCCTCACAGTGGACAGAGCTACAGCGTATGCATCTATCCAACTCGGTATGCGACGAGCTATGCATAATTTACCTTGCCCGCGGCTTAGAGCAACACGAAGCCGAACCAGAAGACACTGAGCAATTAATGGTTAACAAAGTGCCCTTTGAAGAAGTGTACCGCATGGTTTGCACCGGCGAGATTACCGACTCAGTAACAGTTGGTGCTATTTTAAAGGCCCGTATAATGCAGTTAGAAAATACTTTATAAGTTAAACATTTATCACTCTCTCAAAAAAAACTAAATTTGTGGCGTTGATGAAAAAGTTATTAGGCTATATTCTGTCGCCAATTGCCATTTCTGCATTTTTTTTGTTGCTTTTAATATTCCATCCTATACAATGGGTGTGCTATAACTGGGGCGGATATAAGGCGCATAAACGATCAGTTGATCTTTTGAATTTCTTTTTGATGCATACCGCTTATCTAATGGGCGGCAGCGTTACTTTCATAAATAAATATAATTTGCCGCTTGATAGACCTATAATATTTATAGCCAATCACCAAAGCTTGTTTGATATCCCTCCGTTGATATATTACCTAAGAAAATATCATGCAAAGTTTATATCAAAGGTAGAGCTTACCAAAGGCGTACCATCAATATCCTATAACCTAAAAGTTGGTGGTGGTGCCAATATTGATAGGAAAGATCCCCGCCAGTCGATAACCGAACTGGTAAATTTTGCTACCCGGATGAAGAATAAAAATTGGTCGGCGGTAATATTTCCTGAAGGCACGCGCTCAAAAAACGGCAAAGTGAAACCGTTTCAGTCGGCAGGTGTGGCTACTTTATTAAAGAAATGCCCTAATGCCTTATTGGTACCTATTGCTATAAAAGATTCCTGGAAAATGAATCGCTACGGCTCTTACCCCTTAAATCCGTTTACCCGAATGATCTGGACTGTACTTGAACCTATTGAGCCGGGAAAAACTCCTGTTGATGAATTGATGAAGGAAGCGGAAGATAAAATAAAAGCGGTGGTAGAATAGGGATGTTTCTCTACGATCATCATCATATGTTAACGGTCATGCATTGGCGACGAGATTGCCGCGTCGTTTCACTCCTCGCAATGACATGATTTTACATACAACATTGTGCGCCCTACTCTAAATCTGCAGATGCAAATGTATTTCCCTGACTTACATCACCAGTTTCATAGCCTTTTTTAAACCAGTACATACGTTGGGCGCTGGTACCATGAGTAAAGCTATCCGGCGTAACACTCCCCTGATACTCTTTCTGCAGTCGGTCATCACCAATTTGGTGGGCTGCATTCAGGGCTTCTTCAATATCACCGGGATCAAGTACATTCTTTACTTTTTGCTCATAGTGCGCCCATACACCGGCATAAAAATCGGCCTGTAGCTCCAATTTAACTGAAAGCTTGTTGTACTCCGTCTCGCTTACCTGACCGCGTGCCTGATCCATTTTAGCGGTAACCCCTAAAAGATCCTGCACATGGTGACCTACCTCATGCGCTATTACGTATGCCTGCGCAAAATCTCCCGCTGCCTGGAAACGGTTTTGCAATTCGTCAAAAAATGAAACATCTATATATACTTTTTGGTCGCCGGGGCAATAGAACGGGCCCGATTGTGATGAAGCTTCGCCGCAAGCTGTTGATACCCCATCTGTAAAGAAAACCATTTTAGGATCAACATAGGTTTTGCCCATATCGTTAAATAGCTTGGTCCAGATATCTTCGGTATCCGCCAAAACCACTTTCGCGAATCTTTTTTGAGGCGTATCTTTTACGCTGCCACCCGGTCGTGTATCTATTTGCTCGGATTGCTGCGAACTACCCTGCTGTACCTGGTTAAGCAACTGTGATGGATCTACACCGGTAAAAAAGTATATGGCGGCAGCTATTATCCCAATTATGCCACCACCAAAAAACAACCCGCGACCGCCGCCGCTACCACCTTCTTCAGTATTGCTGCTTTCGCGCCTGCCCATCCATTGCATAATATTCCAATTTAGCTGTTAAACAGTAAGGCTCAAACAATTGTTTGAGCCTTACATAATGTATTATGATAGAAAAACTCTTTACTATTTATCCAGCTTTGCTACACGGGTAGGTGTATCTTTACCGGCAACAATACTGCGCGAGCCTAATGCTATTGCCTTTATTGTTGCAATAATATTTTTTACATCCAAGCTGCTAAACTCATCGGTAACCTGGTGATATAATTTATCAGTATCAATCTGATCTGTTGATATGCTGTGCGCAGGCACACCTAACCTTGCCAGTGTAGCGTTATCACTGCGGTAAAACAGGTTTTCTTTTACATACGGATCAGGAAAGAATTTAAACTCGGTGCCTTCTACGTTCTTCTGTAAGATAGTGCCAAAATCTGAACGTTCAAACCCTGTAATGAATGCTGTATTCGGTCCAAATTTTGAATCCTTGCCTATCATTTCAATATTAAACATGGCAATTACCTTGTCGGCATCCAATTGCTTTGAAAAATATTGCGAACCAAATCCACCAATTTCTTCAGCAGTAAAAGCTACAAATACCAATGTGCGCTCATTATTATTTAATTTTTTAAAGAATTTAGCCAGGCTTATCACTGCCGTTGTACCTGATGCATCATCATCCGCACCGTTTGCAATGCTATCACCATTCATTGGTTTAACAATGCCTAAATGATCATAATGGCCCGAAAACACAACATACTCATCTGGTTTTGATTTGCCGGGAATAATGCCCGCAACATTAAATAATGGTTTCTCCTGAGATTTAACTTCGTAATTAACCGCAAGCGATTTTACATCATCCAACGTGCCCATTACAAACACCTTTGCGTTATCTGCCTTGCCTGGCGCAGAAAAAGAAGTACCGCCCCTTTTTGCCCGTGCCGCTATTCTTTTAAAGAATGAAGAATAGCTGGTATCTACCAATATCAGTGTTTTCTTATCAGTTACCATCAGGTTTTGATACTCACTTGCAAAGTTTTTGCCTGCTGGTATTTTCACTACTTCAACACCATCAGTATTTGTCAAGGTAAATGATGCTGATGCGCTAATGGCCACATTATCGGCAGTAATATCAGTTCCGTTAATGGTAACTTTTGAACTAACAGGAGTGGTACGCACCATGCTAAAACTCTGCCTGAAACCGGTATTCCCTGCAAGTGGTTTTAAACCTGCCTGTTTAAACTCGCCCTCAATAAATGTGGCGGCCTTATCAATACCTGGCGTAAACGTTCCACGACCCTGCATATCATCAGCAGAAAGCGTTTTAATGATGCGTTCAACATCATCAGCTTTAATAAGCTTGTCTACATTTTTAGCAAACCAGGCATCCTGCCCAAAACCAAGTGATGGGGCTATTGCTAAAGCAGCGAAGGCTGCATATAATTTAATTTTCATGCGGTTTATTTAACTTTTGATGATAACCAGCTATTGCGGAAATCTTGCTGTTGTTTGGTTAATTCCCTGCCTGCTTTTTCAAATGTAACAACTTCTAAGATTGGATTCTCCTCAAGAGTTAGGGTAGTTTCATGTTCACCTGTGCGGTTCATATAAGTTAGAATAATTTTATCACCTGGATTTTTAGCAGCTACCGCGGCGGTTAAACCTGCCGCATCAACTGCTGTACCATCGGCTTTCAGGATCACATCACCCGCATCAATATCGGCTTTGTAAAGTGGTGTATCTTTTGTAGTTGGCGATGTAATAGGAATGCCTGTAGCACCTGTAGTTGTATTGGTTTGACCTGATGAACCCCTGCGCGGAACTGCACCTATACGGCCTATCCATGCCTTGCCTGCCTGTGCTTTACGTAACACAAACCCTGCTTTAGCCAATAGTTGCTGGTAATCGTTTTTCTCGGTTCCGTTTATGTAGCGTTTAAAAAAGTCGGCAGCAAAGGCGGGATTGGTTACTTTAGCCAATACCGATTGTAAGTCGGCTACTGTATATGGTTTTTCGGCTTTACCATGGGTTAACCACAATTGGCGCATAAAATCATCCAGGGTCAAATTAAATTCACTACGCAGGTGCAGATCCAGCGCTAATGCTGTGGCACCGCCATAAGTATAATAGCTGGTGAAGATGTTACCGCTATTCAACTGATCAACCGATACACCTGCGTCAGCAAATACTGCATATCTGCTGGCTTGAACCGGCGAGTAGTATTTTGCACCTGGTGTATTCATCACCTCATTCACCAAACCCGTAATTGTGCGGGTATATTCCTCAGGCGTGTCAAAACCGGCACGGGTTAGTACCAGCTCACCGTAATATTGTGTAAAACCTTCGGCACACCAAAGCTCATTGCTCATGTTAGCATGCTCAAAGTTAAAAGGCTCCAATGTTTTGGGGCGAATGCGCTCTACATTCCAGCTATGAAAATATTCGTGAGCAAACGTGCCCAATAATCGCACCTCGTTGCCGCCAACTTTGTTAGCAGGCTGAACAATAACTGTAGAGTTACGATGCTCCATACCATCGCCTGCAGTGCTTGGGTGCACATCATGCAAAAACACATAAGTGCCATAATCGTAGGTTGGTAATTCACCAAAAACGGCTTTTTCTTCCAGCACTACCTTCTTTACCTTTTCGGCAAAGCCATCAATTACCGCTTGGTCATCATCCGAATGAGTACTTAGTTTTATAATTTCGTCTTTACCATTGGTGTTTTTAACTGTCCACTTAGCTTCTTTATAAGCCGATAACTCTACCGGGCTATCCATCATATATTGCAGATCGGGTGCGCTGTATATATTATCACCCTCATGTTTTAACTGGGTTGCCACCTTCCAGCCGTATTTATCCAGATCATTAAACTGAAATTTCACGGCTCTTTTTTCTAAACCCAACACCCACATAAAAGATGCAGGCATATTTAAATGTGCATGACTTGGTTCAATACTGGCATAGGTACCATCCGTCCAGTTACCAAAAAGAGTATAACTTATCTTTACAATATCGGGGTGATTTGTAAGTTCATAAACATCACCTTCAACCTGTTTAATTTTAATTTCAAGGCCATTAATATCTGTGGCTTTAACGTTATAAACATTTTTTCCGAATTCATGCGTTGCATACCGGCCGGGTGACGAACGGCTCATCCGCACCCTAAAATTACCAGTAGGCGCATCGGGTACGGTCATAACAATTTCGGCCTCGTGATGTATGGCGTTGGGAAAAGAAACAGTGTAATAAATATCATTGCGTACTTTTTGGGCAATTGATGCGGAGCCCAGCAAGCAGGCGGCTGTAATTAATAGTAAATTTTTCATCATAATATTATTCCAGCGATGAAAGTACTATTTAATCAGGAAAAGTTGTCTATCAATTTTATTACGATAGCTGAACAAGAATGTGCAATACTTTTTCCTTTAACTCTGGAAGATCATCTATTATTACCTGCCATATTAAATTGAAATCTATACCAAAATATTCATGTACTAAAACATGTCGCATCCCTATAATTTGTCGCCATTCTAAATCGGTAAATAATTCTTTGGTTTCGGGCGTTATATAGTTAGCAGCTTCGCCAATAATTTCAATTTGTTTGACACAAGCAAATCGCATCATTGAATTTTCAAGAAATACTTTAATATCTGTGTTGGTTATGTATGATTGGATTTCAGTAATGGCATCTAAAATATGAAGTAATCGCTGGCGATCAGCTATCTTACTTCTCATAGATCAATACTTTATCCTTTTCAATAAAAGGCTGTAAATGAGTAGAAATAGCCTTAGAAGATACCAGGTCAATATTTTTATGAAGTTTTTCTTGCAAATCGGTTTGCATGGTTACAAAACCGAGGCCGATGTGTTTTGAGTAATCCAAATCAACCAAAATATCTACATCGCTATTGCTGTCAGCCTCGTTACGAGAATAAGAACCAAAAAGATAGGCCTTTAATACAGGCTTTCCTTTAAAGTATTCTTTAACTATTCGTATATCGTTAGTTGATAACTGCATATTCAAATATAGCAAATTAGATTGTTACCTCATCTTTAATCATAACTATGCCGCTCCAAATCGTATTCAGATTGCGCTGATATGATCTGCTTTCGTCTTGCCACATCCACATCAAGGTTGTGTTCATAGGTATTGTCTGTAACGGCCATATCACGGTCCTTATCTTTTTCTGCAAAGTGCATATTGGCTTCGCTAAGTTTGGCAACAGCCGTATCATAAGGCCCTTTGGGCGACATTAGTTTTACAAATACAGGTAAACACTCAAACAAAATAAACAGGTAACCAATAAAAGAAATAGCCAGATAAGTATCCAGGTCGCGTGTACCCTTCTCATTATAAGAGAGCTGTCCCAGAGCCCAATTACGGTCAGCAAAGCCTGCTACATTAGCCAGGCTATCCAGTTGATGTTCGCTAAACAGGCGTAAACCGTTCACCCCTTCATATTCTTTTCTGCGGCTCAGGTAATTATCCATCTGCCCCAGGTTATCGGTAACTGTTTTCAGCCGGTCCTGCTTTTCTTGCAACACCTGGGCTTTTTGCTTTGCATAGGTACCATAACCTGTAATACCCGATGTTTGGTTTGTTTTATCACCAAACACTTCCTGGTTCAATAGGTATCTGGAGCGGTTAATATCCCGTTCCAACGAATCTTTTTCTTTCTTCAGATCGGTATTCTTACCCATTTCCTGCGCATATTTTTGGGTATATGTTTTTTGCAAGCTATCAATTTTACTACGCTGCCCTTTTAGGTAGGCGGTTTTTAGTTTCTGACGGATCTCTTTATCAAAAATCTTTAATTCAAGCGGGCGCGATATTACAATACCTATTACAATAGCTAATAATATACGCGGCGATGCCTGTATTATTTGCTGGTTGGTGCTACCTTCTTTATTTATGCTGGATACTATGTAGCGGTCCATATTAAAAATGGCGGTTCCCCAAAGCAAGCCAAACAATATGGCAAAGCCCACCGCAAACGCGTCGCCGCTAAAAACAAAGTACATGGCATATCCCCCGGATAGGGATGCAAACAATGCTGTAAAAAATATAGTGGCCCCAATGCCAACATATTTATTATGCTCAATGGGGTACTTTTTAAGTGTATCTATATGTGCTCCGGAACAAAACCAAAAAAACCGGGTAATTTTCTTCATTTAACCAATTTACTTGTTATTTTTTAAAAACATAAATATAAAACGCACTTAGGTGCCGTTTGTTACAGATTACTTATAAATATTTGATATAGAAAAAACATACCTTTGAGTAATAATTATATTTATCATGAAAGAAATAAGCGTACAGGAATTAAAAGAAAAGTTAGATAAAGGAGAAGATTTTCAACTAATAGACGTTCGTGAGAGCTTTGAATATGAAACATCAAACATTGGCGGGGAACTGATTCCTATGGGTGGAATTATAATAGAGGCGGATAAAATTGACAAGAACAAACCTGTTGTAGTAATGTGCCGAAGTGGCAAACGCAGCGCGGCTGCTATTATGCAGTTAGAGCAGCGTGGCTATACTAATCTGAGCAATCTTAAAGGCGGCATATTAGCATGGCAAGCCGAAATTGATCCTACCATTAACGTATATTAAGAACATGGGCAAAAAGGTAGCACTCAATGTTTTCTATAATTTGGCAATCTTCTTATGTATCCTAATAATATACTCGGCGTTTGAGCATGGCCGTTACGAGTATGTGCTTGGGTGTGCGTTTATTGCCGGCATACTAATTACATTAAAAATAAGATTGATAAAAGAAATAAGGAATACCCAAAAACCCTAAGTATTAAATACTAAACCCTAATTTTTAAACCTAATATTAAACCCTAAACTGTAATGTTCGTAGCAATTATTGGTATCATTTTGCTTGTTGTAGGCACAATGGTAAAACGTTCTCCTGAGCCTGGCAGCCGCTTTGGCGGTATAATAAGACTTGTAGGCATTGCAATTATAGCTCTTGGCCTGCTGTTTTCTGTTTTTAAAGTGGTAGAACCAGGCAAGGTTGGTGTGCAGGTATTATTTGGCAGAGTACAGGATGACGTACTGGAAAGCGGTTTGCATATCATTAATCCTTTGGTTGATGTGACCACATTTGATATTCAAACTCAAAACTATACGATGAGTGCAGTACATACCGAAGGGCAGGTACAGGGCGATGATGCCATAAGAGTACTATCATCTGATGGTTTGGAGGTTACTATTGATCTTTCTGTGTTGTATAAAGTAAACCCGACTAAAGCACCATTTATTTTGCAGAACATTGGGATGGATTACGTGGATAAAATTGTGCGCACCGTATCGCGTACCGCCATTCGTGATAATGCCGTGAATTATGCTGCAGTGGATCTTTACTCTGTAAAAAGACAGGAATTTCAGGATAAAATAAACCGTACTATCTCATTAAGCTTTGCAAAAAGAGGGCTGGAACTACAACAGATACTGATCCGCAACATTTCTTTACCGGCATCAGTAAGGGCAAGTATTGAATCAAAGATAAATGCTGAACAGGAAGCACAAAAAATGCAGTTTGTATTACAGAAAGAACGCCAGGAAGCTGATCGTAAACGTGTGGAAGCACAAGGTATAGCTGACTACCAAAAGATACTTTCAACCGGCTTATCTGATAAACAATTGCAATACGAAACGATTAAAGCTCAAAAGGAAATAGCGCTATCGCCAAATGCTAAAGTTATAATAATGGGCAATGGAAAGGGCAATCCTATAATATTGAGCGATAAGTAAAAACAGGCAATGGTACAGATTAGGATGCCTAATCTGTACCATTTGTTATAAAAGTTTAATAAAACAGTATCTACCTAAAATACTTCGCATACTCTGCGGGTATTCCCTTGATAGGTTTGATCATTATATCCTTATAATAAACCTCCGCAGCCTCGCTTTGCAGTTGCAGCTTGCCTTTTATTAGCGGCTTAAGAGTATTACCGTCTTTATATCTTGATCCTGACAGTGCCATAACTACTTTGCCATTCACAATGTGCAGGCTTTTATCCCCGTAGGTAATTAATTCAATTTCGTTCCATTCGCCTGGTTTATCCATCTTAGTTCCGGCCTGGCAAAAACCACCATTTGGGCCACCGCCTGTAAACGTGGTTAATTTTCCATTATTATCGAATTTATAGCTGGAATCTTTCATCGCCCTTACATCAACCTGTGAACCGGCCTGCGACCAGTAATCGCCCGGGCTGTTCTCAATTACCTGGAACTCCTGGCTCAACATCCAGCTGCGCCAGTATTCAACACCACATTTCCCTTGTGAGTGATATAATAAGCCCGAATCTTTTGGCTCATTAATGCGCGGCACCCACTTTTTAGTGCCCCATTTATACTTTAGTTTAATATGATAGTTTTCAAATTCCTGCTTGGTAAAAACACACCCATATATTTCACCGGTGATATGTAATATGGGTTCGCCGTTTACCATATCCACAGAGAACACATTGGCTTTATTAACATTATAACCAATAGGTTTAATCTCTACACCATTTTCGTCAACAGGGGGCTTGCCTTTGTAGCCTAACTTATGATAAAAGCTCTGGTATATTTCCCATTTTGATAAGGTTTTATCCAGCAATGGTGTCCATTCTGATGGTGGTTGAAACGAGGTACCGGTTATTAAGCACAACGCACAGCAAAGGCAGGTTAGTAGATTTTTCATTGTAATATAAATATTTGTTTTATTTAGCAGGTACTTTTAAGCTTAAAGCTTCCATATATCCCTTGTTAGGAATGCAGTTCACAAACTTGCTGTTTTCTAAAAAGCCATACAGCGCTTGCTTCATTTGTTCCCTATCTGCAGGTGCTGCCTTACGGATCTCATCAAAACTTGAGCGGGGTTTTTCTGCATATTCTATTATTTTATCATAGTTAGCCGGTATGTTAAAGCTCATAAAGCCCTTGGTATTATCCAGCTTTTTATAAGGCCAATAATGCCAGCCGATATTATTTTTTTCACACACTATCCTAAAATCTCTTACCCACTCGTCAGTATTTTCGCCGGTTTCACCTACGTAGATAGGAACATTGTATTTGTTTCTGAAATCTATATATTCCTGTATAACTTTTACAGTAGGGTCTGTCCAGTATTTATGGAAAGTGTAAACCAGTTTCGGATCAAACGGCTGGCCAAAAACTTTAAAGTTACTGTCCCATTGGGCGCCACCTATAAACAAAATATGGTTCTTATCTACGGTTCTGATTGCCGCGGTAATTTCTTTATATGTCGGCTCCAAATGCGGGTTCAGGTCATTTACATCAAAGTAATGCGCTATGGGTTCATTAAGCAGGTCATATCCTAAAATAATCGATTCATTTTTGTAATGATCTGCAATTTTTCGCCAAATATCGGCAGTTAATTTACGGCTTGCCGCACTTTTAAATAAGAATGGGAAACCGTTGCCATCATCAATATTATCGCCTGTTTGGCCACCCGGTGCACAGTGCATATCAAGCATTACATACAGATTTTCCTTTTTGCACCAGCCTATTAACCTATCCAGCAGTTCAAACCCACGATTAGGATTGTTCTGCCCCATGTAATCTTCGGATGTAAAAAGCTTATAGTTAAACGGAACACGGATTGAGTTACAGCCGGAGGCTTTTAAAAAGTGAATATCAGCCTCGGTAATGTAGGTGTCCTGAAATTTGCGCCAAAAAAGTTTCATTTCTTCGGGCCCAACCAGCTCTGTAAGTGCCTCGTTGATTAACCGTTGCGAGTTAACCGATTTAAATTTAAACATATAACCTTCTGGCACCAGCCAGTTACCAAGGTTAGTCCCTTTTATCAGGAACGGTTTACCATCCGTACCGATAACATCTTTTCCTTTAACACCTATAAATTTTGCGGTTTGCGCGGTTAAATTAAATGTGCATGTAAACAGCACAAACAGAATAGCAATTACTTTTTTCATTATTATAACAAGGTTTATTTATTAATCATTTTATAGAAACGTACATAATCTACATTCATTGTAGCTGGAAACGAAGTATCATCAACACCCTTAACTCCACCCCAGTTGCCTCCAACGGCTATATTCATTAACAAATGAAATTTTTGATCATAAGGCCATGCGTTTGCCCCGCCACCGTCATTTACATAAGTGAAAACAAGGGCACCATCGTAATATCCCCGCAAGGCATATGGTGTCCAGTCTACCCGGTAAATATGGTAATCGGTACTTGCAGTAGGGATAACGAGGTTGCCACCTTTGCCATTTGCGCCATTGTATAAAAAATTATGAACGGTAAAATGCACATTGTTTGGATCGTATCCTACCATTTCCATAATATCTATCTCGCCCGATTTTGGCCATGCTCCATAAACATTATCATCAGGAAGCATCCATATAGCGGGCCAGGTACCCGTACCTGCTGGCAGTTTTGCTTTAATCTCAATACGGCCATATAATGTATTACCGCCATTTTTTGAAACCATCCTGGCAGATGAATAGTTCATACCACCTATTGCTTCTTTTTTTGCGATGATTGTTAATATCCCACCTGCAACATCGGCATTGGCGCCGCCGGTATAATACTCCAACTCATTATTTCCCCATCCGCCACCGCCAGTGTCATAGCCCCATTTATCAGCACTGGGTTTGCCGGTGTAATCAAATTCATCAGCATAAAATGGAGTGCTTTCAAATGCCCATCCTTTATCTTCCTGAATTACAACCGGTACAACTGTAGGTGTTTTGGGGGCAGGGTCCTGCTTAGCACTTGAACATGCGGCGAAACTTAAAGCAATAAAAAGACCTGCCGAGGCATTTCTCATAACTTTCATGCGGTAATAATTGCTGTTTAGACTTATAGTTGGTGTATGATTAACACAAATGTAAACTATTTATATCAGGATATTTAACAGTTTACTTTGCCTGGCTTTATTAAAATGCGTAATTTGTAACACAAGATATTTTATCATGAGAACGCTTTTTAAAAGGTTTAAAATCAGCTATCTTTTATTAGTTGGCTTATTTTTATTGCAAACCGGCGCGGAGGCACAAAATTTAAAAGTAGCAATAGCTGCCAATCTGCAACCGGTTATGAAAGTATTGCAAAAGGATTTTAAGCAAAAAACCGGGATAACTATTGATGCCATATCCGGCCCATCAGGCAATTTGGCTACACAAATACAGAATGGAGCTCCATTTGATGTCTTTTTATCTGCCGATACCAAATTCCCTGATAATTTGTATAAAAGTGGATACGCTTTGAAAGCGCCTGTTTTTTATGCCGGGGGAGTGCTAATTATATGCAGTACAAAAAAAACGGATTTAAAAAACTGGCCAAAGTTGCTAATATCAAACAAGGTTGAAAAAATTGCTATTGGCAATCCGTCAATAGCGCCTTACGGAAAAGCGGCAGAAGAAGCACTGAAAAAAGCAGGAATATATGACCAGATTAAGCCAAAAATTGTTTTAGGGGAAAGCATCACACAGGTTAATACTTATATTTCAACCGGGTCGGTGCAAATTGGCTTTACTACATTGGCATTCGCCAAAGAAGTGAAGAATAAATTTTCGCTCACATACGCACTGGTAGATCCTAATACCTACTCCCCCATACAACAGGCCATGGTATTGTTAAAGCATGCCCAACGTAATGCCAATGCCGAAAAATTTTATCAATACATTTTAGGTGCTTCTGCTAAAAAAGTATTTAAAGCATATGGTTATCATGTGCAATAAAATAACCTCAAATTAATGGACTTGTCACCTGTTTGGCTTACCCTAAAATTAGCAACCCTCACTACATTAATATTGTTGCTGATAGGCTTGCCCGTAGCATGGTGGCTATCAAAAAAGCGGTCGCTCTTTAAAATTATCATTGAGGCAATTATTACCATGCCATTGGTTTTGCCACCATCTGTTTTAGGGTTTTATTTACTGCTGGCATTTAGTCCCCAGCGTGGGTTTGGTAAATGGCTAAATGATGTGTTTAATGTGCAGTTTGTTTTTTCTTTCCAGGGGTTAGTGCTGGCATCTGTTATTTACAGCATGCCCTTTATGGTTAGCCCGGTTAAGTCGGCATTTCAGCAGTTACCATTATCGTTGTCGCAGGCATCGTACACATTAGGAAAAACGCAATGGCAAACTTTCAGGCATGTACTGTTACCCAACATCAAGCCATCGTTACTTACTGCCACCGTACTCACTTTTGCCCACACACTGGGCGAATTTGGTGTGGTGCTGATGATAGGCGGCAACATTCCCGGTGTTACGCGGGTAGCATCAATAGCCGTTTATGACTCTGTTGAGCAGATGGATTACGCATCGGCAAATAACTATTCACTTATTTTGTTTGCAATTACCTTTGTAATGGTAATTGGTGTGTTTATTTATAACAAGTACCAGGTAAAAAGCCCTTTAGAATGATAGCAGTTGATATTGAAAAAAAACTAAAGGCTTACAGCGGTCTGCAGATATTGCAAATAAAAAAGGAATTCGAGCCAGGCAGCGTCACCCGAATAACCGGCCCATCAGGCGCAGGGAAAACTACTTTTATAAAAATGATAGCCGGACTAATAACACCGGATAAAGGCAGCATTATAGCTAACGAAATATGGTTTGATAGCAGGCAAAAGATCAACCTTACCCCACAGCAGCGCAATACCGGCTTTGTATTTCAGGATTATGCGCTGTTCCCTAACATGACGGTTAAGCAACACCTGGAATATGCTACCAATGATGCACAATGGATTGCCCGGCTACTTAACATTGGTAAGTTAGATACTTTTACAAACCACAAACCGGGGCATCTCTCCGGTGGGCAACAACAACGATTAGCTATTTTACGAGCCCTCGCTATTAAGCCCAAATTATTATTGATGGATGAGCCGTTTTCGGCATTGGACATTAAAATGAAGGCTAAATTAATTACAGATTTACAAGTTTTTTTTAAAGAGATTGGTGCTACTGTGCTTATTGTAAGCCATAATCCACAGGAATTAGACGGAATTAGCAGTGATGAACTGGTTATGGGTGAGATTTAGTTATTACTACTGCACCTGTGCTACCACTATTTTATCCAGATTATGCAGATAGCGCCGGCCGGTTTTAAAGTCATTTGCCGATGTCATCTGGATGCTTTCGGGCATCTTATCTACCTTAATGCCATTCTTCTCCATGATGATGAATACATGATCGCCTACCACCGTGTTGAACAATTCATTCCATGAATAAACTACCGTATAACCATCTGCACCGGTACAAACAAAGTAAAAACGACTCAATAATTTAGGGCTTGTGGTTTTCAGCGTAGTGTGCGATAAAATGTCTTTCAACAAAATGCCTTTTACTCCATCATCTTTATGTTTAAATGCTCCCGTATGGTCGGTTATATTTATATCGCCAACAGGCTTAATGGTATATTGCTTTAATGAATCAAGCGTGATAACTGATTCTTTCTCTACATCGCCGGTTATAGCAAATTTTTGAGTTTGCTGATTTTTTTCCTGCGCAAAAGCCGCACCTGAACATATTAAGAATAGTAGTATTAATTTTTTCATAAAAGATGAAATTTCTGAAAGCTAAATTTATCTAATTATCGTATATTAATATATATTAAAAGTCTTAAAATCAGCGTAAGAGCAAACAGGCAATTTACGCTAAGCAATAATAAATAAGTAATTTTACTTCCTGATAGAATCCTTGATAATGAAAGTCATAAAAGAAAAGCATTCCCTGTTAATGAGGTGGACGCATTGGGTAAACTTCCCGATCCTCACCATTATGATATGGAGCGGAATGCTTATCTATTGGGCGAGTGACACTTATTCTATCACTTTGTTCGGGCATACATATTTTAAGTTTTTTCCCGAAGGGTTTTATAAGACCTTACACATTTCTAAACGTCTGGCAGAAGGAATGGCGTTCCATTTTTTGTTTATGTGGTTCTTTGCCATTAATGGCTTACTGTATGTTTTGTATACGCTTATATCCGGCTCATGGCGTGAGCTGGTTCCGCAACGCAAATCTTTTAAAGAAGCATGGCTGGTGTTGTTGCATGATCTGCACATCCGCAAAATGGCACCTCCACAAAATAAATATAATGCTGCCCAGCGTATTGCCTACACAGCTATCATTATAATGGGGTTTGGATCGTTAATAACGGGTTTGGCAATTTACAAACCGGTGCAATTTAATACTCTTACATGGCTGTGTGGCGGCTATCATGCTGCACGGATAGAGCATTTTGTTTTAACCATAGGCTATGTATTATTTTTTATCATTCACATAGTTCAGGTGGTTTTAGCCGGATGGAATAATTTCCGGTCGGTGATATCAGGCTTTGAAGTAGTGAATGAGCAGCCCAAACCTGCTGTACAACCAACACCCAAAGAAGATGGAGAATAATAAGAAGCCAAAAAAAGAACTCACCATTGATCAGAAGATCAAAAGGCGAAATTTTATCTCATTCGGAGTGTTTGCGGTAATGGGTGGGGCAGCCTATGGGGGTTGGCAATGGCTTTATAAAGCGCCAAAAGAGGCCGCAGGCATAACTGCCGGAGCGCGCCAACCTTTACGCAAAGCACTAAACAAAACTGAACTCTTCTTCCGTAATTTTTTTAGCAATAACCACTTGGTAAAAACTTATCCAAAAGAAATGGCAGTCAAAAATGTGCGCCATAACAGTGATATTGGTGTACAGGGGAAATTTGTTGTAGATGACTGGAAGCTGCGGGTTAAAAAACATACCGGCGAAATCATAAACATTACCATAGATCAGATCAAAGCCCTGCCGAAAACGGAGATTGTATTTGACTTTAAATGCGTTGAAGGCTGGGACCAGATACAATATTGGGGCGGCGTAAAACTGATTGATTTTATTGAACGTTTTGGCTTAGCCGAAGAAACCAAACTTGGCTATGTTGGGTTAATGACACCTGATGAGAAGTATTATGTTGGGCTTGATATGTCCAGTGCTATGCACCCGCAAACCATACTGGCTTACGAAATGAATGGCAAACCGGTACCTGTTAATCACGGCGCTCCGTTAAGGCTTATCATACCCGTTAAGTATGGCATTAAAAACTTAAAACGAATTGGCAGTATTACCTTTAGTGACACCCGCCCGCCTGATTATTGGGCCGAAAACGGCTATGATTATTATTCGGGGCTGTAGGCCATAAATATTACACTTAATATTTGCATATTGCAGGCAATGGCGCTTGCTAAATTGCCCTTTTCCAAACAGCTTGCTTATGCCTGTGGTATGATAGGCTGGAGTACCATGACCAATATTATTATTGTAATGCTGCCTTATTTTTACCTGCCTCCTAACAATGCGGGTTTAATGCCGCTTATTCCCCAGTTGCTTGTTTTCGGTATCTTTAATATACTATCGCTCATTGCAGCTTCGGGCCGGTTAGTTGATGCTTTTTTTGACCCCTTTATTGCCTCTTTGAGTGATAAAAGCAATAACAAACACGGTAGGCGTATCCCTTACATGCAATGGGCTATTTTGCCGGCTGTTATTTTTTGCGCACTCACTTTTTACCCTTGGGTAAAGGGCGAAAGCGTTCACAATGCCTGGTGGCTTACGTTTACCCTCGTTTTCTTTTTTATGGGCGCCACAACTTATATTATTCCTTACAACGCCCTGTTACCAGAATTAACCAGCACCGCTACCGAAAGGGTAAAGCTATCGTCATTACAACAGGTGGGCTTTGTAATAGGCATTGTCCTATCGGCCACGGTAAATAATTTTGCCAACCTTATAGAATACTACTTTAATATTACTAACCGAAATACTGCTGTACAATACACAATTTGGGGTATGGCTATTTTTTCGGGCTTAATTATGCTGATACCCATATTTTCTATCGATGAAAAAGAATATTCCAATAGCAAGCCTTCACATTTGCCATTATTGCCTGCTATTCGTAAAACATTCCAGAACCGTAATTTTAAATATTACCTGATCTCAGATTTTTCTTACTACATGGCGCTAAGCATTATATCAAGCGGTTTATTGTTCTTTATAACAGTTCTTTTACATCTGCCAGAGTCTATGGGTGGTACTCTTATGGGAATGATGGTAATAGTATCTTTAATTTTTTATCCCTTAGTAAATTACCTGTCAAAACGGATAGGTAAAAAGCCTATTGTGTTATTTTCATTTGGCATGCTCAGCCTCATATTTGTAGCCATCTTTTTCCTGGGGAGATTACCTCTTAAGCCTACAACGCAAATTTATATATTGGTATTAAGCGCGTCGTTTCCGTTGGCATCGCTTGGTATTTTACCCAATGCAATTCTTGCAGAAATTGCCCAGGATGATGCCAAACACACCGGCGAAAACCGCGAAGGAATGTTCTTCGCTGTAAAATATTTATTTGTAAAGTTAGGGCAAACATTAGGTATTGCCTTATTCGCCTTCCTTACAATGTACGGTAAAGACCCCGGTAATGATTCCGGGTTAAGGCTTAATGGCATTTGTGGCTGCATACTTTGCCTGTTAGCGCTTATTGTCTTCACCAGATTTAGAGAAAGAGAAGCGCAAGCAAGGTAATTGTACGTGCTATTGGGTTACGGTATTTATAAAACGTTCAACAATGTAGGTAGATAACTGCCCGCCGGGGCCATTAATATTATAATCAAACCCGTGGGTGGCCCATGGCAGCTTAAGCAAATAGTGTTTTATATTATTTTGCTGCAGCTTTTCATTTAACTTTTGGCTATGTATAGGCGATACCAACACATCATTATCGCCATGTATAATGAGCGTGGGTACGGTTTGCTTATTTACAAACTCAATGGGCGAACTATCCACATATTTTTGAGGCATATTATCATAAGCACCGCCAATATAGTTGCGCATTACCAGTCGCGAATCCATAATCAACGGGCTTGATGGTACTGAATACCCCCAGACCATATCTGCCGGGCCATAAAAATCTACAACACCTTTTAAGCTTGGTTCCGGATGGGTATAGGCAGCAAGCAGCGCTATTTGTGCCCCTGCTGAGCGGCCCAATAAAACAAAGTTATTGGTATCTATCTGCAGTTCATTAGCATGTTTTTTGAGATAGGTAAACACCTCATGAATATCCTCAACGGGTGCAGGTGTTTTATATTGGGGTGCCATACGGTAATTAATGGCTGCTACATTATACCCTACCGATGCCAGGTAGCTGTTCAGCTCCGGTAATTGCTTACTATTACCACTACTCCATGAACCGCCGTGTACTACAATAATGCACGGTCTTTTACCATCAGTAATGGCAGGATAAAAATCTAAACTAAGCGGGGTGTTTTTATCTGTATTATAAGTGAATGTTTTATATTCAACTATCGGCTTCTTTTTGAAAAGTTTAAAAATGCTAAAAGGTTTTTGGGTGCTATCGCCATTAATGCTGGCACTCTCGGCACCAAAAGCGGCAACAAAGTTTTGCTTTAATGTTGATGCAACTACATATGATTTAACAATGGGAGATAGAAACAATAGCAAAGCCAGTATACCAAATATATTTGATGCCATTTGGTATTTGTGCAGCCAAATACCTGCTACAAGGAAAATGGCAACTATGGTTACAAATATTAACGGAAACTCGGTTACCGCAATGGCTAACAGCCAAAGGTAATAAGCAGGTGCTTTAAATACAGCTAATAACGAGATCAGGAAAAAAAGTACAAGAAGAATTAGTCTTATCATGCGTGAGTATTAAGATCAGGTTTGGCTTTTTTTGTATGTGCTTAATCGTTTACAATAATTGAGTTGTGCATGTAAATGTATAGCTTTACTCGGCTATTGTAATCCCTATATGAAAAAGCTTAGGCAAATTGTAAACGACATAAAAATCCTTATAGCAGAGCCAGGCTCGTCTGCCCAGCTTACAGATATGCTTTGGCAACTGATATGCTATCCACCAAAAATGCCCCTGAGGTTGCAGCAGGAGCAACTTTTAAACGAGGCTGAAAGGTTTACCGTAACAGTTTATGATGAATATTTCACCAAAAAAGATTTACAGATAAACGGCTTTAAATGGGGCAATGGTAAACATAAGGTTTTAATTACCCATGGCTGGGGGTCAAAAGCGGCTGACTTTACTGAAATGATAACCGCCTTACGAGAAAATAAAAACCTAGAGATAATAGCATTTGATGCGCCGGCCAGCGGTAGCTCGGAGGGTGAACTATCTAACCTTTTGCTATTTGTTGGAGCTGCCAAGGCAGTCATTAAAAAAACCGGTGCGCCGGATGTTGTTATTGGCCATTCTTTTGGCGCTATAGCAAATGTAATGGCCTTGAATGAATTAGATATTATTCCTTCCTTACTGGTAAGTCTTACGCCTTTTATACTATTACAAGAGAACTTTATACAAACCATGACTGCAGCAGGAGTTCCAGCAAATGCACAGGAAGCTTTTTTGCAAGATTTTAAAGATCACTATGGTGTACCGGCATCTTATTATAATATGCCTGATATGTATAAATTTGATAGTAAGCTTAACCATTGGCTGGCTTATGACGAGCACGACATGATATTACCTTACAATTACCTCAAAGATTTTCTGAACGTGCACCCCGCCATCCGCAGCCATAATTATGATAACGCCGGGCATGAACGCATTATTAAATCGGCACAGGTAATTAGTGATTTAGTTGAGGAAGTAAATAAAGCAGTAGCTAATTAGTATATTAAAATGGACCAAACTACCTACGACGATCACATTTTTGAAAAAGAGATATATGTTGATAAAGCAATCCGAGGACGCGAATTTCAAAGCTGTATGTTCAGGAACTGCGACTTTTCAAATAGTACTTTTGCAGGTAATAAATTTTTGGATTGCACTTTTGATGGTTGTAATTTATCCATGATGAAGCTGGATCAAACTACCTTAAACGATGTGGTTTTTAAAAACTGCAAAGTGCTTGGAGTAAACTTTAGTAAATGTACCGACTTCCTTTTTAGTGTTGCGTTTGACAATTGCATACTGGATTACTCATCCTTTATGGGTAAAAAAATGGTGAAGACTAAATTTAGCAAGTCAACATTAAAAGAGGTGAGCTTCTCTCAAACTGTTCTTACCGGTTCCACATTTAGTGAAACAGACCTTACCAATGCCATATTTAACAGAACCGATCTGAGTGCTGTTAACTTTGTTACCGCCTTTAATTATAATATAGACCCGGAGATAAACAATCTAAAAAAAGCTATCTTCTCATCACAAGGTTTAGAAGGATTACTGACGAAGCATCAGATAAAAGTAGTATAAACCCACGTCGCTCGGCTCCAGCCCACAGGTGTTCGGAAGATTTGGATTTACACCAAGACTTGCGCCGTTGTTGGTGTTGTCACCAACAACCCGCCATGCATTCCAATTTCCTAATCTTTCACCTTGCTAAACAGTTGTTGGTGACAACACCAACAACGGCGTTAGCGACTATCTAAATTTTAATAACTCCACCGTCGCTCGGCTCTTGCCAAGTGACAACTATTATAAGGCCTCCGGCCGCAGCATTACTCCGGCTCACGACAAAAAATAATCACAAAAAAGCCGGGCATCTTTCAATGCCCGGCTCGTAATATATTTAGGTATTTATACCAGGTTCTGTTTAATATAAGTGTAGCTTTTTGTAATGCTATCAAACGGATCGCCAGGGCAAACATCCTGTTCATTAAAGAAATATTGCATGCCGGCTGTGCCTGCGTGTTTAAATATTTCTTTAAACGGAATAACACCATTACCAACCTCGGTAAACATTTGTTTTGGTGTGTTATCCATATCCTTTACATGCCATAACGGAAAACGACCAGGGTAGCGGTTAAACATAGCAATAGGATCTTGCTTGGCTTTATACATCCAATAAATATCCATTTCCATTTTAACCAGTTTTGGATCGGTAAAATTCAGCAATGCTTCGTACGGCAGCTTACCGTCTTGCTTAATAAATTCAAAATCGTGGTTGTGATAACAAAGCTGTATACCTGCTTTTTTACATATTTCGCCGCCTTTATTCAACTTATCGGCTACTTGCTTATAATGTGTAATGGTGCCACGTTCGTTGTCTGCCAGGTAGGCTAAAACCATGTACTTTACGCCAACTGCTGCTGCATCATCAACTGCTTTTTGCCAATCACTACTTAAAGTTCCTTTAGCATTCGGCATTGCTTCACCCAGTGCATAGTGGGCGCTTGGCATAATAAGTCCGTTATCTTTTAAAACCTTAGCGTATTCGGCCGGTTCCATACCATAAAACTTTTCGCTGCCGGTATAGGTAGCGCCCTCTACAGAGTTAAAACCAACCTGCGCCACCTTTGCAAGTGTAGCAACCGGGTCTTTTGCCATAGCATCGCGCACGGTGTAAAGCTGCACGCCAATATATTTTTTGTTACGTGCAAATAAATGAGGTGCTACTAATAGCCCGGCAGATAGCACGGATGTGGTTTTCAGGAACGAACGTCTGGATGTCATTATCTGGTTATTTTAATTTGGTTTGTGTAAAAGTAACGCATTGACTAATACAAACAAATAGACCACAATAATTTTACAAGGTTTAATTTGCAGCAGGCCTTGGCTTGTTTCCTTTATAACGGTTAGGCTTACGGCGCTGGTCGTTCCTTGCTCCACCGTGTGGCTGCTCGTGTCTAACCTGCTCAATACCTTTCAGCTCTTCTGGAAGTTCCTTTAGGTTTATAGGCTTATCAATCAGCTGTTCGATGCTCTTTAACCTTTTCAGGTCACGGTCGTTTACAAAAGTTATAGCGGTACCCGTTGTAGCAGCACGTGCGGTACGGCCAATACGGTGTACATAATCTTCAGGATCACCAGGAACATCATAATTCACTACCAGGTCAATACCTTCTACGTCAATACCTCTTGATAAAGCATCGGTACCAATAATAACCGGAAGCTTTTTATTTTTAAAACGGAGTAGAATTTCTTCCCGTTCGCCTTGTTGCAGATCTGAATGGAAAGCTGCTACATCTATATGAGCATGCTTTAATTCTTTGTATAACGATTTTACAATCTCCTTACGGGATGCAAAAATAATAGAGCTTGCATAAGCACTATCTTTTAAAAGCATTTTTAATAACGGTGTTTTCTGTTGATCGTGCAAACGATATATCTGCTGATCAATACCGGCTGCAGGTTGTGATATAGCAATGTTTATTTGCTGCGGATCTGTAAGAATATTTTTAGCCAGCGTTCGTATCCTTCCAGGCATAGTAGCCGAAAATAATAGTGTTTGCCTTTTTTTAGGCAAATAACCCACAATACGCATAATATCATCAAAGAAACCCATATCAAGCATACGGTCAGCTTCGTCAAGTACCAAATGAGTAATATCATTAAACTTTAAAACACCTGATGTTAAGTGGGCTATAAGTCTGCCCGGGGTAGCTATAATAATATTTACATTGTTTACTATGCCGCGTCGCTGCTGCTCATAGGCCATACCATCGCCACCGCCAAAAACAGCCTGCGAACTTATCCCTGTAAAGTATGCCAAACCTTCTACCTGCTGGTCTATTTGCTGGGCAAGCTCTCGCGTTGGGGCAAGTACTAAAGCAGTAGTTTGGTGCTTATGGGTGCTGCTAATATGGTTTAAAACCGGCAGCAGATATGAGGCTGTTTTGCCGGTGCCTGTTTGCGCGCAGGCTATAAGGTCGTCGCCATTTAAAATAACCGGGATGGCCATTTGTTGTATGGGAGTTGGGGTGGTGTACCCCATGCTTAAAACGCCTTCGAGTAATTGTTCGTTAA
>JAQBNZ010000060.1 GCA_028288285.1 Mucilaginibacter sp. | reverse complement strand
TTTCTTTAAACCATATTATGTTTGGCGATATTGGCGCCTGGCTATACCGGGGCATTGGTGGTATTAAGCCGGATGAGCTGCACGGCGGCTTTAAGAATGTATTGCTGCAACCTAACTTTGTAGCAGGACTTAACCAGTACGAAGCGCAGCACAAAGGCCCTTACGGTAACATTATATCTTCATGGAAACGCAATAGCGAAGCGGTGGAGTACTCGGTAACTATCCCAGCTAATACAACTGCAGATATTCGTTTCCCCGTAAGTGATGCTAAAAAAGTTTATTTAAACGGGAAAGTAATAGCGGCTAACTACCATATTGAGGCAGGGAATTATAAGTTTGAGATAAAGTAAGATTTACGCCGTCGCTCGGTTGCAATTTACTTACGCCGTCGCTCCACTCCAGCCCGCAGGTGTTCGGAAGATTTGGATTTACAACAAGACTCCCCCGCCGTCGCTCGGCTCCTGCCGAGTGACTTGTATTATAAGGCCTCCGGCCGCAGTTATTAATTTCTCGTCGGCCAGAGGCCGTGAAATAGTTACCACTCGGCTGGAGCCGAGCGGTTGCAATAAAATAATGTCATCCTGAGGAACGAAGGATCTATTAGGTGATACGCATTCCTCCCAGCATGACAAAAAATTTGTTGTTACCTTTGCATCCATGCAAACACAGCCCGAAATAATTTCGCTTGAGGATATTAAACTACTGGTTGATACCTTTTACCAAAGGATTCAGGCAGATGAATTGCTGGGCCCTATTTTTAACGAGAGGATACAAGACAAATGGCCTGTCCATCTTGATAAAATGTACTGCTTCTGGCAAACTGTGTTATTGGGTGAGCATACGTATAATGGCAGCCCGTTCCCTCCGCATGCAAAATTACCGGTTGATAATGAGCAC
Source organism: Mucilaginibacter sp. (assembly GCA_028288285.1). Lineage (GTDB taxonomy): Bacteria > Bacteroidota > Bacteroidia > Sphingobacteriales > Sphingobacteriaceae > Mucilaginibacter. The sequence continues at coordinate 12,794 of JAQBNZ010000060.1, read as the reverse complement.
TTTGCCACATGGATGGCACTGTTCACCAAAACTGTGGATGAATTATTTACAGGGGATAAAGCAACAGAAGCAAAATGGCGTGCGGGAAAAATGGCCGAAATGTTCGAGCATAAAATTGCTTATTTCAGGAAGAATCCTTTGAATATACTGTAGGGGAATTAACCACAAAGTACACTAAGAAAAACAAAGGTCACATAGTGTAAAGCTTCGTAATCTTCGTGCAAAAACTTTGTGCTCTCTGTGGTTAAGATTCTTTGAAATTATTCTCCCAACCAGCTATACCAGTTATCAATTTGGTATTGATACGCTAACACCCTATCCACATTTATACTGTTTATTATCTTCCATTCTTTTAGCTCAGATACAAACGCGGGCTGTACTAATCCGGCTTTTGCGGCGGCTTTGGTATAAAATTCATGTTTTGGTGGATGGTGCGGTGAACATGCATTGAAAGTATAGCCAAAAGCATCCTTATTTAATACGGCTTCAGTTATGCCTATGCAATCATTTAATTCTATCAGGTTTACAGGGGCTAACCCATTGGGGATATCTTTTTTCCCCGAGAAAAATCTGCCTGGCTCACGGCCGGGACCAATTAATCCGCCAAAGCGTATAATGGTAGTTTTAAATTTTGTTTGCTGCCTGAAAAGCTCCTCAGCCTTATATAGGATCTTACCTGATATGGTATCTGGCTGCGGATCAGTTAGTTCATTTACTTCCATATTCAAATCGGCATAAACACCGGTAGAACTAATAAGGATTACCTTTTGAATTTGATTTTGGTTAATTGCATTTATAGCGCGTTGCAGTTTGGGCACATACTCCGCTCCCTCGCCGCCCCGGCTTTTGGGCGGGATAGCAATAACCAGTACATCGCAGGTAAAAAATTCGGAGTTATAAGTGGCATCATCTGCAGAAAGATCAATTAGAAAAGGTTTAATACCTGCTTGGGCAAGTGTTCCCAGTTTACCCGTCGATGTGGTTGAGCCGTTCACCTTTGCACCTTTGGCAACAAGCGTTTTTGCCAAAGGGAGACCGTACCAGCCACAACCTAAAATACTAACTGTCATAATTGGCCTAAGATAAAAAGCAAACTTTATATTTGCGCATGGATACTCCGCAAACTTTACCTGTTTTAACTGATACCGAACTACGTGTGCTGGGTTCACTGATGGAAAAAAGCAAAACCACGCCCGATTATTACCCTATGACACTTAACGGACTTACCGCTGCCTGTAATCAAAAAACAGCCCGCAAGCCTGTGGTTGATTATGACGAGAACACGGTAATGCTGGCGCTGGATACGTTAAAAAGAAAGGGGCTGATATCTACTGCCACCGGTGGCTCAAGTCGTGCTACAAAGTATAAACATAACTTTGGCATTGTTTTTCCGGTAGTACCTGCAGAAGTTGCGGTGATATGCCTGCTTATATTACGCGGACCGCAAACGCCGGGTGAGATCAATACCAATTCGGGCAGGTTATATGAATTTGAGGATTTGGATGAGGTACAGACTATGCTGGAAAAACTTGCCGGCGGCGATATGCCTTATGTACTGCAACTTCCTAAACGCCCCGGACAAAAAGAAGTACGCTACCGTCACCTTTTAGGCGGCACCATTGTAGAAGACGACTCGCAGGATGATTCCCCGCGCCGTACATCATCATCTGAGTTTGAAGAAAGATTGAGCAAGGTTGAAACCGAACTGGCCGAATTAAAAGAAGCTTTTGATAAGCTAATGAAAGAATTAACATAACAAATTCAGTTTATTGAGCGCTAAATTTAGCGCTGTTCTTCCTTATTTATTTTGTTTTCAATGCGCCTGTCTGGTATAAACCACATGCACGCTACTACAATATATAATGCAAAACCCAGCCATGGCTGTATAAATGATGCGGCAATGGCTGCGGCGTAAATCCCTACAGATAGTTTGCCTTTACTATCGTTACCAAAAGCCTCGCCAAGCATGGAATTTTCTTTATGAAGATTGATAAGTGTTTTCGCCAGTATGGTATAAGCAATCCCGTTCATGGCCAGCACAACACCGTAGCATATTACCGGCCATTTGGCAAAGTGGTTCTCGCCCATCCAGGCGGTTACAAATGGTATCAGCGAAAGCCAAAAAAGCAAGTGTAAGTTGGCCCATAACACGGCCCCGCTAACAGACCTGGTTGCGTGCAGCATGTGGTGATGATTGTTCCAGTAAATACCCACATAAATAAAGCTTAATATATAGCTTATAAATACCGGCACCAAATGCTTTAATGCTTCCAAACTGGCATCATGTGGCACTTTTAGCTCCAGCACCATAATAGTTATTATGATGGCAATTACCCCATCGCTAAAAGCCTCTAAACGTCCTTTGCTCATATTGTATCCGATTGGTTTTAATCTAAACTATAAAACATTTATCAGCATACAAAAGCTATACAACAAAAACCTATTTTGTTGCGAACGCTTTATATCGGGTCATAGCCTCAACAAAATAATAATCGGCGTAAGTAAGCGGTACATCAATCTCGGTACCTGCCGGGAAATTGCCCACACTATGCTGCAGCAAAAAACCACCGTTAGTACCGGGCGCTGATTTATATCTGGGCGACGATAGCGATTGGAGTATGGTTTGCGCGGTGTTGAAATAGAATTGCCCGTCGGTTTTGCTGGTGTACCGGCATAGCTCCAGTAAAGCCGAAGCCATAATTGCTCCTGATGAAGCATCGCGTAATGCACGGGGAATGTTTGGCGCGTTAAAATCCCAATAAGGAATCTTGTCTTGGGGCAGGTGAGGATGTTTTAGTATAAATTTGGCTATGTTGTTAGCCTGGTTAAGGTACCTTTTATCTTGAGTTTGGCGGTACATAACAGTAAAGCCATATAAACCCCAAACCTGCCCCCTTGCCCATGCCGATTCATTAGAATAGCCCTGCGCGGTTTTCTTTTCCTTAACCGCACCTGTTTTTGGGTCGTAATTAACAACATGATAAGAGCTGTAATCAGGGCGGTAATGGTTTTTAATAGTATTGTTGGCGTGCGTTACCGCTATTTTATAATAATTTGGATCGCCGGTTTCTTTGTTAGCCCAAAACAACAGCTCCAGGTTCATCATATTATCAATAATTACCAGAAAATCTGTTGGTTTTGAATCCCATGATCTAATTGAACCGGTTATAGGACTAAAACGGGTTGATAATGATTTGGCGCTATTCAGCAATATTTGCTTGTATTCTGATTTGGGGTTAAGACGGTTTGCATTGCCAAAGCTGCAATACATCATAAAGCCCAGATCATGCGTATGGGTATTATACTGTTCTTTAGCTAACACAGCTAATTTCCTGTTGGCTTCGGTAAGCAAGGCTTTATCATGTGTTTGCTCATAAAGTTTTAGCAGTGTACCCGGATAAAAACCACTGCACCACCAGCTTGAATTACTGGTTTCCATTTTACCTTCTTTAGGATGAAAAGCTTTTGGAAACTGATCTGGCGCAAGTAAGCCAGCCATTCGTTTATACTGGGCATCAGCATCTGCAAGGTTTTTTTGAATTGTGGTTAACAACGCTTTCTGCGGGTTAAAGGTGTTTTGCGCGATGCCATGCTGGTAAAGAATTACCGCCAGCACAATTAATAACAAGCTTTTTAATTTCATAGTATGTTATGTTTAGATATTGTATATCAATAAAACAGAGAAGTCATTTTTACTGCATCAGAGAATAGTCGCCGTAAGGCGATTAGGGCCCAAACCAACTATAATGACGTCAAAGTAGCTTGTCTGGCTTAATTAGCTATCCTTAAAAGTCTGAATACTCGGCAGGTTGCAAAAATATAACATCGGATTTTGATACATTGTTTTGATACTCAGGCATTCCAGATAATGTTTTCCATTGTGTATCGCTTGAAAATGCCGCCCAATGCTTGTCCCTGTCCTCCTTGCTGTTAAAGGCGGTCATATACATTAAATTGGGCATGCGGCAACCAGCAACAACACTGCCATAAAATACAGAATTAAAACCGAGCCTATCAAAAAGATCAGTTTCGCCACTGTTAAACATACTTACTTTGTTACGGTGATATTGTTCGGTAACGCTTTCATAGCTGCGCAACTCATAAATACGATCTGTCTTATTAGCTGTTAATTTGGGCAACGCAGGCACCGGTCTTGTCATAAAAGCGTTAAGGATGATGGTTTCCATACGCGAATATGGAGGGGTTTTGTAATTAGCATCAACATACTCCCTGCCTGTTTTTGCTACATCGCGGCTAACATTTTCATCAAAGTATTCCATCTTTTTCCATGTTGCAAAATGAATAAAGACGTAAATGCGCCTGTCTGCTGTATCTGTTTCAAGCGTTTTAAATACGCCTATATTTTTAATACCCATTGTATGCAACTTGGGTAAGTAAAAGTCTTTTAAATAACTATCTACTAACTGCTCCTGGGCTTTATTTTTAAGGTGATATATTTTTATCTGGTAGTAATTTCTATTAGCAGCCTGTGCTTGCTGAGTAATATAAATAAGAGCGAATAACAACATTAATCCAATCCTGCGGATTAGCTTTCTTTTAGGTAACATAACAAGTTTAGTTTTTGTGATGCCGTAAAGTTATTGAAATTATTTATTTGCCACGGGCTAAAGTATGGTCTTCTTGGGTTCCCATTCTACCAGTGTATCCATAATTTCCTGCAGCTTTAAAGGCTTGCTTAAATAAGCATTCATACCGGCATCTAAGCAGGCTTCCCTATCCTCGGTCATTACGTTGGCTGTCATGGCAATAATTGCCGGCTGATGGTCCATATTCTGGCGAATAAAGCGGGTGGCTTCCAGTCCATCCATCTCTGGCATCTGTATATCCATCAGTATTAAATCATATTTCTTACTTACCAGCGCATTTAACGCTTCGTGTCCGTTACCTACAATATCAGGCTTGTAACCCATTTTGTTAAGTATATATTTTGCCAGTTTTTGGTTAACGGCATTGTCTTCGGCAATTAAAATATTTATTGGGTGATGCAGCGCAAAATTCTCAGAGAATGGCGTTTTAACCACTGGCTTTTCATTATTCACATCAATTTTTAGTTTAAGTTGCTCAATAACATGTTTATATAAAACCTGGTGCTTGGTAGGCTTAGTTAAAGCTATATTAAACAAATGCGTGTTTTTTTTGCTCTGCTCGTTACCCATTGAAGTAAGCAGGATTATAGGCAGTTCGGGGTGGTTTTGGCGTATTTCCCTTGCCAACTGCACACCATCCATTTCGGGCATGTTCATATCTGATATTACCAGATGAACCGGCTCCTGGGTTGCTAATAACTGTAAAGCTTCATGGCCTGAGGCAGCCATAACCGGAATAAAGTTCCATTGCTTTAACTGCTCTTCCAGTATTTCGCGGTTAGTTAAATTATCATCAATAACAAGTATTCGTTTATCTGCAATTTCGGCCAGGTTAAGATACACATAGTTGCGCTGTGCTTTTATGCCTTGCTTAACTGCTATGGTAAACGAGAATGTGGTACCGGTATCTACTTCACTTTTAACAAATATTTCGCCGCCCATTAAGTTAACCAGCTTTTCGCTGATGGCCAAACCAAGCCCGGTGCCGCCATATTTACGCGTAGTGCTTGAATCTACCTGTGAAAATGCTTTAAACAACCTGTTTAGCTTATTTGGTGGTATGCCAATACCGGTGTCGCGTATCTCAAATAACAATTCATACATTTTATCCTTGTTGCTTTTTAGCTTTACGCAAATAAAAACCTCGCCCTTTGCAGTAAACTTAATGGCATTGCCAACAAGGTTAATGAGTATCTGCTTTAACCTTAAAGCATCGGCAATAATCTGTGCAGGCACATTATGCTCTACCTGGTAAACCAGGTCGAGATTTGAGCGGGCGGCCCGTTCTGCAAAAACATCCAGAACGGTCTCAATGCAATCGCGCAGGTTAAAATCCTGTTCATCCAACTCCAGGTTGCCGGATTCTATCTTGGAGAAATCCAATATATCGTTAATTACATTCAGCAATGTATCGCCGCAACTCTGTATGGTTTCGGTATACTCTTTTTGCTCATCATTTAGTGGTGTGTTGGCTAACAAAGTGGCCATACCCATTACGCCGTTCATGGGCGTGCGGATTTCATGACTCATTGTAGCTAAAAAAATACTCTTGGCCTTGTTAGCTTTCTCCGCATCTTCACGTGCTTTTTCGGCCTCTTTGCGAAGCACACGCTCATCTTTGGTCATTTCGGCAAGTCGCAGGGTGCGTTCTTCTACCTGTTTTTCCAATATGTTTTTTTGTTCTTTAATCGATTTTATGCGAACCCTGAATATAAAATAGATACCTATTATTATAAGCGCCAAAGTACCTGATTCAAACCACCATGTTAGCCAAAAGGGTGGTTTAGTAATAATTTGCAGGCCGTTTGTTACCGGCGACCAAAGCCCTGATGAATTTTGATATTTTATTTTAAACGCATATTTGCCTGCAGGTAAATTAGTATAGGTTGCCGAGTGCTTTGTGCCAATATAATTCCATTCCTTATCAAAGCCCTCCAACATATATGCATATCTTTTTTTATCTGCCGATGCATAATCAAGAGCGGCAAACTCAAGCGAAACAACCGATTGCTTATGAGTGAGGGTAATGCTTTTAGTATCAGAGATATCTTCTTTTAACGGCGATGAGTCATTTTCATCCTTAGCGGGATATATGGTTTTATTAAATACCTGTAATGAAGTTATTGCCAATGGCGAAAAACCCTGTGGTTTTAATATCTGGCCAGGCGAAAATGCATTAAAGCCGTTTACACCACCAAAATATAACATACCCGAGTTTCCCTTAAATGCCGAGTGCGATTTAAACTCATCTTCTTGCAAGCCATCCTCAACGGTATAGTTTTTAAACACTTTTTTAACCGGGTCAAATGATGACAAGCCATTGTTGCTACTTACCCAAATTTTGCCATCATCATCTTCCCGTGCTGCATAAATAATATCGCTGGGCAAGCCATCTTTTTTGGTGTAAACAGTAAAATGTTTGGTAACCGGATCAAAAAGATTAAGGCCCGTAAAGGTGCTTATCCAAATATTACCTTTTTTGTCTTCATAAAGGTCAGGCACGTTGTCATCACTCAGGCTGTTCTTATATTTATTATGCTGAAAACGAATAAATGTATTGGTTTTTCTATCCAACAGATTTAAGCCACCATCAAAAGTGCCTATCCATAAATTGCCTTTACTATCTTCCAGCAAGGAATAAACCCTGTCACTACTTATACTTTTAGGGTCGTTTACATTATTCTTATAGGATGTAAACTTGTTCTTTTTTCTATCATAATGAGATAAACCATTATTGTAGGTACCTATCCATGCGGTACCATCCTTTGAAAAGGTAAGCGCATAAATATTATTACCACCTAAGCTGTTGGGGTTTAGAGGGTCGTTTTTAAGGTTGGTGAACACCTTTGTTTTGGGGTTATAAATGCTTAATCCATCGGCCCAGGTGCCAAACCAAAAGTTGCCTTCTTTATCCTGATTAATGGTGAGCACAAAATTACCCGTAATACTGTTTTTACCCGGCTGCTGCAGGTAATGGATAACGTTATCATTCTGGTAATTGAATTTATTAACGCCACCGCCGTCTGTCCCTACCCACACGCTCTTATCCTTATCCTCATAAACCGACAGCACAAAATCATTAGACAAGCTGTTACTTAATGAGTTGTGCCTGTAATGGGTGAAACTTTCTGTGCTCTTCTTGAACAGATTAATGCCACCGCTAAAAGCACCCAGCCACATATTACCATGATAATCTTTTAATATACTGTAAATGGAATTGCCGGTGATGCTGCTTTTGTCAATATCATCGTGCAGGTAAGTATAAAAATTACCCGTTTCGGGGTTTAAAATGCATAAGCCGCCATTTTCGCTACCAATCCAAAGGTTGTTGTTATCATCCATACTAAGGCTATAAATTGTAGTGCTTAATATTGGGTTCTTTCCTTTTTCATTGTGCTTATAGTTGATGAATGTGCCTTTATTAATATCTAATAAATTAAGGCCGTTTTGTGTACCAACCCACATGCGGTGCTTTTTATCCTCAAAAATGCAGGTGATGTTATTACCTGATATACTGTTAGGCTTTTTAGGATCAAATTTGAAATTTTTGAATGTATTGGTCTTTTGATCAAGCAAGTTTAAGCCCCCGCCGGTGGTCCCTACCCATATGTTGCGTTTGGCATCTTCATACACATAGCTAATACTATTATTACTAATGCTATTCAGATCTTTATCGTTCTGCCTATAATGCTTAAAGGTTTTTGTTTTGATATCCATGTAGTCGAGCCCGTTTTGCCCGGCTATCCATAGGTTTCCTTTATAATCAAACATTATTTTATTCAGAACATTATCTGATATACTGTTAGGATTTTTTCCATCATGAAAATACTGAATGAAGCGACCCTTGCTGCGCTCAAACTTATTGAGGCCAATAATAGTTGCTACCCAAATATTGCCTTCCTTATCCTCGGCAATATCTGCAATCATACTGCTGCTAAGCGATGTTGGATTTTGAGGGTCATGCTTGTAATAGGTAAAATTGTAGCCATCATATCTGTTTAATCCATCACGCGTACCTACCCATATAAAACCCCTGCTATCTTGAATTATACAACCAACATTTATTTGTGATAGCCCCTCCTTTTTACCTAAATGCTCAAACTTTAAGCTTTGATTTTGGGCATAGCCACTCAAAGCAGAAAGCATTATTATAAAACATATTAAATGTTTATACATTTATTAGGGGTTTTTTTAATATTAAGAAATAAGAGTTCTTAAAGGTTTATAATCTTTTTATACGAATACAAGTAAAAGAAGTTCATAAAATACGAAAAGATAATTACTAAAGTACAATTACATAAAACAAAAAAAGCTTACCAAAAATGGCAAGCTTTCAATTTAATAATTAATTTTATTATAGTTCCCTAACCCAAATGTTACGGAAACTTAGCGGTTCGCTTTTATCGCCGTGTGCCTGTAATTTAATAGGTGCCGGGCCATGTGGTGCTCTGTACCCCGGTGTACCAATGTATTGTGTAGGGCCAAGCAGTTCAATATTATTTTCTACCAGTACCCCATTAAATAAAACGGTGACACGGGCAGGTGTTTTAAGTTTATCACCATCAAAAGTTGGTGCTGTCCAGATAACATCATAAACATTCCATTCGCCCGGAGGTTTGGTTGGGTTAGCTAATGGGATAAACTGCTTGTAAATGCTGCCAGCCATTCCATTAACGTATGTTTTGTTATTATATGAATCTAAAACCTGTAATTCGTAACCTAAATCGCCTTTACCAAGTGATGCTAAAAACACACCACTGTTACCGCGTGCCTGGCCAGTACCCGTAATATTTGCAGGTACTTTCCACTCAATATGTAACTGATAGTTGCCAAAAGATTTTTTTGTTTGGATATTACCTGTTGCTTTATTCACTGTTAATACATCACCTTTAACAAACCATTTTGCAGGGTCGCCAGATGCAACGTCTACCCATTGGTCAAGCCCGCTTTTACCATTAAATAATACTATAGCATCAGACGGTGCATCGCTGGATACTTTACCTGCGGTAACAACTTTAGGTACCGGTTCCCATTTTTCGGTATCTTCTGGTTTGCCTGTTTGCTGTGCGTTTGCCATGAAAAAACCTCCTGATAGCAAAGCGGTTAAAATTAGTTTATGTTTCATTTTATGTTTTAATTGGTATATTATTATAAGTACAGCTTGTTTTTTAGGTACGCGCTGCTTTTAGCAATGCTTTGGTATGGATCTATATTGGTAAAATTCTCTTGCTCAACAATAAAATGTTTAATGCCGGCCAACTTAGCCTGTCCTAATATTGTTTTAAAGTCTATTGTACCAGATCCAATCTCAGTATTCAGCTCATTATTGGTTTTGTCCATATCTTTTACGTGTACAAACGTAAAACGGCCAGGATGTTTCTTGAAGATATCAACCGGGTTTTTGCCCGCACGCACTACCCAATAAATATCCATTTCCATATTTACCAATTTAGGATCTGTATGGTTTAGGATGGTATCATAAAAAGTAGTGCCTTCGGTTTCTTTCCACTCAAAATTGTGGTTATGGTAACCCAGCTTTAAGCCATGTTTTTTACAAACTTCGGCGGCTTTGTTCAGCTTATCTGCAATTGATTTAAAATCTGCAGCTGTCTTAATAAAATCATGGTTTAATGATGGTACAATAATATAAGTTTGCCCTGTTGCCAAAGCCGACTCAATGTAACTATCAAACTGATCCATTTTACCGGTTCCAAAAAACTCATCTAACCCGTAATGGCCGCTTGGTGTTTTTAAACCATGAGATTTTAGCAATGCGCTAAATTCTTTGGCGCTTAAACCCCAAAAACCATTTTGTTTAGAGTATCCGTAAGTCTCCACTTCTTTATATCCTGCCTGTGCCACTTTGGCTATAACGCCCCTGGGATCTTTTGGCAGCAGTTCGCGTAAGCTGTATAGTTGAAGCCCAATCCCATTTGGGCTTTTTGCTGATAGCAAGTTAGGTGCAAGCACCATCCCGGCAGATGCCAAGCCTGCCTGTGCTAAAAATGTTCTTCTGGTTATCATGGTAGTTTTATTGGTTTATATTAGTGTTGGATGTTTTAATTATCCAATGGTTTAAACATCGCATATTTGAACTGCCTTGCGTAACGATGCTAATTTATCTTTTTGCTTAGGGATAAATTCTTGTGCTACAAATCCCTTATGGCCAACTTCAATTATAGCACGCATTATTGCAGGATAAAAAAGTTCCTGGGTTTCATCTATCTCGTTACGTCCGGGTACACCACCTGTATGATAATGGGCAATGTATTGGTGATATTCTCTTATATTATGGATAACATCGCCCTCATCTATCTGCATATGATAAATATCATATAACAACTTAAAGTTTTCCGATCCAAGTCTTTTAGCCAGTTCTGCTCCCCATGATGTACGGTCTGCCTGGTAATCTTTATGATTAATTTTGCTGTTAAGCAATTCCATTACCAAAACAACATTATGCTTTTCGGCCAGCTTTACTAATGGCTTTAACCCTTCAACGCAATTGTTCCAACCTTCTTCATCGGTTTTGCCCCTGCGGCTGCCACTAAAGCAAATAAGGTTTTTATAACCTGCCTTTGCAACAAGCGGTATCATGTCGGTATAGTTTTTTTGCAACTGTGCATGAAACTGTTTATCGCCAAAACCATCTGTTAAATTAATTTCGGCACCGTTGCACATGGATGAATAAAGGCCATGCTTTTTTAAGGTAGGCCAATCAGCAGGGCCAACTAAATCAATGCCTTTAATACCTATCTCTTTAGCTGCCGCGCAAAGTGCATCAACAGAAATATCATTATAACACCAGCGGCATACCGCATGATTAATGTTCCCTTTCAGCTTTTGAGCCATTGCTTCTTTCTCTTTTGCTTTAAAAGATGACAGCATACCTGATGCACCTATAGCTGCAGTACCAGCCAGCAAATTCTTTATTGCCGATCTTCTGTTTGCGTTTGCAGCCATAATTATACTTCTACCCGCCCATGTGGTTCTTCAATATCCAAACCTGGTTTTGTCTCTATTTTGTTGGTATCCTTAAAAAATATCACAAATACTAAAAATACAAACGCAGCAATACCTGCGGGTATTAACCAAATAGTTGTCCAGTTATGTGAAGTTTCTGACACCTTGAATTTATCAACAATAGGGCCTGATATGTATGAGCCAATAAGCATACCTACGCCGTAAGTTGCCAGTGTAATAAAGCCTTGCGCAGCACTTTTAAAGCGTTCGCCTGCCAAATTATCGGTATATATCTGACCTGTTACAAAGAAGAAATCATAGCAGATACCGTGCATAACTATACCTCCAATAAGCATCCAGTAATTTGCGCCGGTATCGCCATAGGCAAAGAATATGTAACGCAATACCCAGGCAAGCATACCTACCGCTAACATTTTTTTAACGCCAAGGCGAACAAAGAATAATGGCATAAGTGCCATAAATACAAGCTCGGAAATTTGCCCCATTGATTGCTTACCGGCAGCAGCCTTCATACCAACCTCGTTTAAGAAAGGATTGGTGAAGTTATAATAGAATGCAAGCGGAATACAAATAGCTATAGATGAGAGGAAGAAGATTAAATAAGATCTGTTTTTTAACAGTCCCAATGAATCAAGCCCCATTATGTCGCTCATTGTTGTTTTTTGGCCTTTTTTAGCAGGCGGGGTTGATGGCAATGTAAAGCTTAACAAACCTAAAATTAATGAAGCTATTGCTGCCATTTTAAAGGTTAATACCAACGAATTACTTTGCTCCCATCCTAACCAACCTATAGTTAAACCGGCAACTATCCAGCCTGCGGTACCTAAGATACGTATTGGCGGAAACTCTTTGCTTGGGTTGGTCATTTGCCTGAATGATACTGAGTTTACCAATGCCAGTGTTGGCATGTAAACAATCATGTAAGCTAATATAATAGGGAAAAAACCTTCAAAATTTGGAACAGTGGTTATATAGTATAACAACGCCGCACCTGTTAAGTGCAAAATACCTAATACTTTTTGTGCCGAAAAAAATCTATCAGCAATAAGGCCGATGATGAAAGGTGCAATGATGGCTCCCCATGATTGGGTTGCATAAGCATTACCATTTTGAACGCCGCTGGCACTTAATGTTTTGGTTAGATAGGTGCCCATTGTTACAAACCATGCGCCCCAGATAAAAAACTCCAGGAACATCATGGTA
>JAQBNZ010000176.1 GCA_028288285.1 Mucilaginibacter sp. | reverse complement strand
CAGAAACAGGTACAAAAGCAGCTGAGGCTGTTATTCTAAGATCAAAATGAAGTAGTTTTTTTGTGGATGCTGTGTTGTTCCAACCACTATTTAAACCCACTCCAAAGCCTTTAAATAAAGGATTTGCATAGGCATTAACTAACTTCGTGGCATCGCCCGGACCAGATTTAAGTAAGTTATCAAACCCACTTTGGGCATTTGCTTGTAAGGCTACGGTTATTAAAATAGCAGCGGCAATTAAGGAGTAGAATTTTTTCATGTTTAATTTTTATAGATCAGGATGTTCAAAAATGTAAAAGTAATACATATTACTTAATACCGATGGCGAAAAGAATAACTATACTATTATCTGAATAATACACAGGAAAACAAGTATTTTTGCACTAAATGGACCAGCAAACCGAATTATTTGAACAGGACGAACAAGACTTATATGAGCATTTGCGTGTAGTGGTTGATAAGGGCCAGTCTTTATTGCGTATTGATAAATTTTTAATGCATCGTGTTGAGAATGCATCGCGCAACCGCATACAAAATGCCATTGAGCTGAACAATGTGCTGGTAAATGATAAGCCCGTAAAATCCAGCTACAAAGTTAAACCTCAGGATGTTATATCGGTAGTATTGCCACATCCGCCGCGTGATACCGAGGTTTACCCGGAGAATATACCCATTGAAATTGTTTACGAGGATGATGATGTACTGATTGTGAACAAAGCTGCCGGCATGGTGGTGCATCCCGGTTATAATAATTATACAGGTACACTGGTTAATGCTTTGGTATATCATTTTCAGCAATTGCCAACATTGCCTGGTAATGATGGCAGGCCAGGGCTGGTTCACCGTATTGATAAGGATACATCGGGGCTGCTGCTTATAAGCAAGAATGAACGCAGCATGAATTGGCTGGCCAAACAATTTTTTGACCATACCATCAGCAGGAAATATATTGCTTTGGTTTGGGGTGATTTGGAGCAGGATGGCACTGTTAGCGGTTACATTGGCCGCAGCGTGAACGACCGCAGAGTAATGTCGATATATGATGATCCGGAGAAAGGTAAATGGGCTGTAACGCACTACCGGGTGCTGCAGCGCTTAGGCTACGTCACCCTTATTGAATGTAAGCTGGAGACCGGCCGTACCCACCAGATCCGTGCACATATGCGACATATTGGGCACCCGTTATTTAGTGATGCTATGTACGGCGGCGACAAAATTTTAAAAGGCACAGTGTTTAGTAAATACCGCCAGTTTGTTGAAAATTGCTTTGAGATAATGCCAAGGCAGGCTTTACACGCCCAGTCGCTTGGGTTTTTGCATCCCACACAAAAAAAAGTATTGGATTTTGAAGCTCCTTTACCTGCCGACTTTAAAGGTGTTTTAGAGAAATGGCGTAAATATACCAGTGCAGATTCAGACATAAAAGATGAGGTATAAGGAGGAAAAAACAAATAACCTATCCGGCAAGTTTCAAATCAATATAAGTTAAAGATTGTTAATAATTTTTTAAGTTTATAAAAGTTGATAGTGAGATAAGGTTGTAAATAGTTTAATATTATCTAAAAAATCTAATATCTCGCATCTAAATCCTATATGACGCCAAACTACATCAACTTTAACGGAGAGATATTACCCGCCGATACGCTACTGCTTACCATTGCCAATAGGGCATTCAGATATGGCGATGGATTGTTTGAAAGTATGCGCCTGATGAAAGGCAAGCTCAAGTTTCCTGAATTGCACGCCGAACGCCTGCAAAAAGGAATGAAGGCACTTAAGATAGATGGTTATTCGCAAACAGATAGCTGGTTCTTAAAAGAAAAAGTTGAAGAACTTGCCCGTAGAAATAAAATAAAACATGGCCGGTTACGCCTAACCGTTTACAGAGATGCTGAGGGCTTGTATACGCCTACCCAAAACAAAATGGGCTACTGCCTTGAAGTGACTGAGATTGATGAACCCCGCTATTTTTTGAATGAGCGCGGTTTAATTATGGATGTTTACACTGAACTGCCCAAGCCCTTAAGCTGGCTGTCCAATATTAAAACCTGTAATTCACTTATTTATACCATGGCGGGGATATATAAGCAACAGAACAAACTGGATGAGGTGTTTTTATTAAACCAAAACGGATTTTTATGCGAAGCAGGGAGCTCAAATCTGTTTGTTTGGTATGAGAATCATTTATATACTCCTGCATTAAGTGAGGGCTGTGTAGAAGGTGTAATGAGACAGATAGTAATGAAACTGGCTCAGGATAACAATATCCCGATAACCGAAGCCCAGATAAATGCCGAAATTTTGAACCAGGCTGATGAGGTATTTTTAACCAATGCCACCAAAGGTATACAATGGGTAATGGGGTATGGGGTAAAGCGTTATTTTAACCGTGTAAGCAAAGGGTTAATGGATGAGTTGAATAAGTTGTAAGGAAGTTAATTTGTTTTTTTGGTTTTATTGCCGCCCCATTTATGGGACGGAATAAAAGCCTTGCTAATCTGGCTTCAGCCAAACCTAAATATTTGGCTAAAGCCAATTCCTTTTGTGCTTTAACCGCCGACTGAAGTCGACGGCAATCAATTGACTAATATCATTTTCATATTTATCCCTCTACAACTTCCGCCTTTATACTCATCAATATTCCATCCCATAAAGCAATCCTTGCCTGTAATGCTTCTTTAACGGCAGTAGTTGCTTCGGTCCATTTGGTATCGTCATGGCCACAAAGTTCGGCGGTCATTTCATAGGCCAGGTTAGAGTGGTGGTCGCCGTCAACCTCAATGTGGCGTTCCAAATAGTATAAAAACGTATCTATCTTGCCGGGCAGTTTCTGGTTAAGTTTCTTAACCATTTCTATAAACATGCCGGGTATAAGATCTTCCCGGCCGAAGGTAAACACGGCAGCCTGTACAAAGCTTTTGTTGGTAGCTATAACCTCAAAGGTATGCTTTACAAAATTGCGCGTTGCTTGCGGGATCTCTGCATTTATTAAGGCTACCTGCACATCAGGTTGTTGGCTTAGTTCTTTAAATAAGGAAATTATTGCAGAGGCATCACAACCGGCTTGTTGCATCGCTTTCAAATACAGCTCAAAGTGACTGGTACGGATACCATTTTCATCTATGTCACTTTCTTCGCCGGTTACTATTTCATTGATAAGATAACGGGTATTGGCATTGCCAACGGGCATCCAGGGTAGGGTGGTGCAGGTTAGGTTTTGCTGTAACGCTTTTAACAGCGACATAAAATCCCAAACGGCAAATATGTGGTGCTGCATAAACACATGCAAATCGTCAATAGTATTTATGCTTTGGTATAAAAGGTGCGCTATCAGTTGTTCGCGCAGTGGCTCAATCTCTTTTTTTAATTGTGTTATTTTATCAGCACTATTCATTCCGTTCTATAATTTATTCCCTCTTAAAAATTCTTCAATACTCATGCGCTTTTTGCCTTCCAGCTGTACATCAGTAGGGCAAATAAAGCCGTCTTTCGCGGCAAACTTTAAGTGTGTTTTGTTATTGGTTAAAAAGCCGCCGGGTAAAATGCCGGGTTCGCCTTCTTGATATTCAGCATTGTATATTTTTAATATTTTTCCGTTTAGCATGGTGTATGCTGTTGGCATTGGACTTAGCCCTCGTATTAAATTAAAAATATCACGTGCTGTCTGATTGAAATTGATCAGGCAATCTTCCTTAAATATTTTGGGTGCATGTTTTAGTTCTATACCTTCAGCTAAATGCTCCTGCGGATGCTCGCTGTAACGGCCGCTTTCTATTCCTTTTACAGTTTTTACAAGTAGTCCTGCGCCTTTGGTCATTAACCAATCATGCAGATCGCCAGCGGTTTCAGTTCCTTGCAAGGTTACCTTTTCTGTAAATAATATATCTCCGGTATCAATATCATGCTTTAAAAAGAAGGTGGTTACACCGCTCTCTTTCTCGCCATTAATAATGGCCCAATTTATAGGTGCCGCACCACGGTATTGCGGTAATAAAGATGCGTGCAGATTAATGGTTCCCTTAGGCGGCATATTCCAAACTACTTCAGGCAGCATGCGGAAAGCCACTACCACCTGCAAATCGGCCTGTAAAGCTTTTAACTCTTCTAAAAATTCAGGGTTCTTTAATTTTTCGGGTTGTAATACCTTTAAGCCATTTGCTTCAGCATATTGCTTAACGGCCGACTGGTTAACCTTTTGCCCTCTGCCGGCAGGCTTATCTGGTGCGGTCACTACGGCCACAACATCACAACCCGCAGTTATTAAAGCATCAAGCGATGCAACGGCAAACTGCGGGGTGCCCATAAATATAATTCTCATAAGCTATTTAATGTTATGACTTGTATCAATTAAAACGGCCATCAAAGGCCTAATATATTTTGTAACTGTGTAATATTACTTATACAATAAGTACTTACTACGAATGACTTTAAATTTAGACAAGCCCGGCTCCCAACTATTGCGAATCTCCGCCTCGGTTTTACCGTCAATTATTTGTTGTTTCAATATTCCGTTACCGGCAAGCTTGTTAAAGTAAGCAGTAAAAAAATGTTCCTTATCCGAGTAGGCCTTGTAAAAATCTAACAGCCATGCTAAATTAAGCCTTCCGGTTTTCTTTAGGCTTTCTGTATTGTAATCTTTTAAATTAAGGCCATAACAAACCTGGTTTTTAAGTGGTGGATTATCGCTCATGCCGGGTATGCTCACTGGTTTAAACGAAAAATCATATTTGCCTTTTAATAGCGGACTGCCAATTACCTGAAAAGGGAACATAGTACCTCTGCCTAAACTAAAGGCCGTACCTTCAAACAAACAAATATGCGGGTATAACAGTATAGATTGATCTGTATTTAAATTAGGTGATGGACTAATAGGCAGCTTGTAAGCCATATTCCTTGTATAGTTAGCCACCTTAATAATTTTTAGCTTGCATTTAACTTTATTTTTTAGCCAGCCTTCGCCGTTTATCATTTGCGCATATTCGGCTATGGTCATGCCATGTACAATGGGGATGGGATGCATGCCTACAAAAGACCGGTAGGCGGTATCTAAAACTGGGCCATCAACATACACACCGTTGGGGTTTGGCCTGTCAAGTATCATTAATTCAATATTGTTTTCGGCACACGCCTCCATTACATAATGCAGAGTTGATATGTAGGTGTAAAAACGGGCGCCCACATCCTGTACATCAAATATTACCAGGTCAATACCTCTCAGATCTTCAAATGTTGGCTTGTTGTGTTTGCCATATAATGATATAGCAGGTAAGCCGGTAACAGAATCAATAGTATTATCAATAGTGGCGCCATCGCTTGCATTTCCTCTAAAACCATGCTCGGGGCCATATATTTTTTTTATGCCGATGCCCAGCTTTAGCAAACTATCAACCAAAGGCATTTTTTTACTGCCAATTACAGATGTTTGGTTTATGAGCATACCAATATTTTTACCGCGCAGGTAATCAATGTATGTGGGCACCTGGTCTGCAGCAGGTATAATTGGTTTAATAATATTTTTTTGGGGGCTAACAGCAGCTTTTTTAGGTGCTTGTGCAAAGTTGTCGCAGCTAAAAAACAGGCGGCTAATTATAATAAAAGAGAGTAGTAACTTTATCCGGATCATATTTTATAAAGTTAAAGCAAATTTAAAAGCAGTATGTTTAAGCGTAAAAACGCATATTTGCGAAGGTACAAAAATCATTCTGCATTGAGTTTCGCCAGGTTTATATCAAGTCGTATTACTTTCAAGTCAAAGCGTACATTTTCAAAACTGATAGTGCGCATTGCCATTATAGGCATAATGCTTGGTTTGGGTGTTATGATATTATCTATTGCGGTAATAAAAGGGTTTAAAGGAGAAATAAAAGATAAAGTAAGGGGTTTTGCCGGTGATATACAGATTATTAAATTAGATAATAATAACTCGTACGAGAACTCCTCATTTGTTGACAGTGCCGCAGTTGTAAAAAATATCCGAAGTATAAAGCAGGTTGTAAGCATTACTCCATACGCAACCAAGCCGGGTATTATAAAAGCTAATAATGAAATTGAAGGCGTAGTGCTGAAGGGTGTAGACAAAACCTACAAATGGGACTATATCAAAAAATCGCTTGTATCTGGCTCCGTAATAGATTTTAAAGATTCAACACTTCAGATATTAATATCACAATACACCGCCAACCGTTTAAAGCTTAAAACCGGCGATGATTTGCTTATGTATTTTATTAAGGAAGGGCAACCGGCACGTAAGCGCAAGTTTAAAATAAAGGGCATATTTAACCTTGGGGTTGATGAGGTAGATAAGACCTTTGTAATAAGCGACCTTGCATTAATAAGACGTTTAAACAATTGGAAAAAAGGCGAGATAGGTGGTTATGAGGTTAGGGTGGATGACTTTAACACGGTAGGCAGTACTGCCGATACTATTGACGACATACTGCCTATAATTCTTAAATCAAATACTATAATAGAGAATTATCCTACCATTTTTGAGTGGCTAAAACTACTTGATGTTAATACAGTGGTAATGCTGGTTTTGATGACAGCCGTGGCGGTTATTAATATGATATCGGCCTTGCTGATAATGATACTGGAACGTACAGCAATGATTGGTATATTCAAGGCCATGGGGGCCGGTAACTGGGTTATTCAAAAAATATTTCTTTACAATGCCGCTTACCTGATAGGTGTGGGGCTGTTATTAGGCAACTTGTTAGGGCTCGGAATAGGTTACTTTCAACAACGCACGCACTTTTTTAAGCTCGACCAGGCATCGTATTACATGACCTTTGTACCTATAAAATTTGAAGCCGCTGATGTGATAATGTTAAACGTAAGTACGTTGGTGGTTTGCCTGCTGGTACTTATTATACCATCTATGTTGGTTACACGAATTTCGCCGGTAAAAGCTATAAGGTTTAAATAAACATTGTTTGCGTTGCAACGTATGCCGGCTGTTTGGTATTAAAATACAATAAGGTTTAAACCCACCCGCAGTATTGCTGTATTTACATTACCACCTACTCCAGAGCTGGAAATGTAATTACTAAGGCCTTGCGCATAGTTGGCTGTTATACCCAAGCGGTTATAGTGTATAGCTACCCCCAGTTTGATCCGGTTATCTATCTTGATTGTTTTAATATCATGGTTGGTTCTAATTTCAGTTGTGCCATTATAATACTTTGCTAATCCTTCATCATATGCATCTATAACATACGCTGATTCTAAACCGGCTATTAAATCTAAGTTGATGTTTGATAATGGAAAGCGCACCCCGATATAAGGATTTGCATTTAAGTAGTGGCTGCTTATATTGGAATTGCCATTAGCCTGTCTCGGGAAGGGATTGGCGAGGGTGTTAACTTCTGTAACGGTCACTTTGCTTTTTAAAGCATCCGCTCCAATTTGTAAACCTGCAAAAAACTGGCTTTTAATAAAATATTGGCCTTGTATATATACGCCAAAACCCGGCCCCATTTTACTGCCATAAGGGTTGGTTGTATAATTAATTTGGTCTTGCGTTATTGAAGTTGATGATGTAGCAGACCGTCCCGAAAAATGCATAAATCCACCGTGCACTCCAAAAGAAAACTCGGTACTTTGTGCAAATAATTGAGTTACAATAAAATAATATAGAATAGTTAGTAAAAGTTTCTTCATTCTATTTTGTGAAAGGTTAATGGTTATGCTAAGAAAGCAAAATAAACTGTCCGAAAGAAATTTATTTAAAAGAGAAAAATTATTTTTTTGTTCCTTTAAAATTTATCTTAAGATTTAAGCCCCCGGCGCCAAAGCGTATTTGTTGTGCACCAAGCCCTTCAAGTGGGTATTTTAAGAAAGGTTCAATAATTAAACGGTTGCTTTTGCCCAGTGGATAACCCATGCCAAAAGAAACGTTCAGCGTTTTGCCAAAATAAAAACTGTTAAAGCTCCTGCTTGTAGTCTCATCCTGGGGTGGTACAAGGTTGGTTCCTGCTGCATTATTCCCTTTGTACTGGTAGCTATAAGTATAACGTTCATCTATAAACGTACCTGAGCTTAAACCTGCTGATATGTATGTATCGTTTTTTTGCGGGTTAAACGCATATTTAATATTTACAGGAATATCTAAACCTATTAAACGTGCATTATAGTTCTTAAATTCCGGCACGCTTAAAACCATTTTAGTAACAAATGCATTCGCCTGCATGATAGCAGTATTAGCAGGGGCACTTGAAAAGATCTTTGCACTATTGCTTGGCGGAGCATTATCATATCGCAAGGTGTTTTGTGCTAATGAAATCCCGGTAGAAAGCTTGATGTTCTTGCTCAGTTTTATATCAGAAGTAAAACCCGCACCGGCGTTTATCTGATTAGCACTGCCCGATGCATAATTTAAATAAGTAGCCGCATATACGCTGAAGTTAACTTTTTTATTATCCTGTTTATTTTGGGCCTCTTTTTTCGCTACAGTATTTGCCTTTTCGCCTTTCATCAAATCTATAATGTTTTTTGGTGGCTGTACTTCTTGTTTGATGGCATTATTGCTGTTATTAACTACTACCGGCTGATCGTTCTTTACAATTTGTTGCTCTGTGTTATTATTGATAACCCTTTGGCTATCCGGTAAAATTTTAGGGGTAACAGCAATTGCCATAGGAGTTTTTTCAGGAGCCGTTTTAGTTACCGGATAGTGTACAGTAGCCGAAATAGCAGGACTAAAACTTTCAGGCTGAGGTATTGCGCGTGGATAGCTCTTAGCTAAATTATTATTGTACTTATTGTTTTGTAAGGCATCTGTAGCCTGTTGTTTCTTGGCTTGTTCGGCAGGTGTTAGTTCAGCATGTTTTTGTAATGCAATGTTATCACCCGTAACAGTTGTATTAGCTTTGTTATTTGCAGCAACGGAATTTTTGTGAGTTGATTTTACAGTAGTATTATTAGCTACATTCTCAACGGGTTTCTCTGGCTTAAGCAGCCATAATCCCATGGCTAAAAATACAAGTGCTACAGCAGCAACACTGCTCCACCATAGCCAGGCAATTTTATTATTTTTTTCTTCAGCCGGGAATTTTTTTCGCAGTTGTGTCCAACCTTCATCAGCAGGAGGATACTGGTAATCCTCAAACACCTCCCTGATGCGGTTCGCTAAATCTTTATCAAACTTATCATCCATGGCTTTGTGTCTCTGTTGTTATTAGCTGCCTTAGTTTATCTTTTGCCCGGCTTAAATACACTCTTGATGAACTTGCCGGAAGGTTCAATATTTCACCTATTTCATCATGGTTATAACCATCAATTTCATACATGTTAAAAATAGCAAGCTGTATATCCGGTAGCTGCTTCATCAGCTTTAATATATCCTGTGCATTTAAATTTTCAATTACGTTTGCATTTGTGCCAACAGCAACCGCATTGTCCAGATCGATATTGGCCATAAATTTTAACTCTTTGCGGCGCCTGTCAATAGCGGTATTAACTACAATTGTGCGCAGCCAGGCTTTAAAAGGTTTATCAGCGTTATAAGTATTAATGTTATTAAACACCTTTATAAAAGCATCATTAACCACTTCTAAAGCATCATCTGCATTCAAGCTGTAACGCACACTTATACCCATAGCATAGCCATAGAACTGCTTATACAGCAATTCCTGATGTTTAAGGCTACCTGTCTTGCACTTACTTACAATTTCATCTTCGGTAAGGCGGTGGAGTAATTGCATTAATAATTTGTACCCGCTTTTTAAATATTACGCACTGTTTATAGCAAACGCTACAAAATAAATTAAATAAATGTTTAATCTTGAAACTGCTTTATCGCTGCCGCAAAATGCTGATTATTAATGTAATCTGTTGAACACATATTTCCCCCGGCTCAATTAACATAAAAGCCATCCTTTATAAAAGAATGGCTCTTAATTAAAATATATCAATAATTTAATTGACCTTTTTCAGATCATACCTGTAATTTAAAGTATCTCCCTGGACAGCAAGAATTACCAGTGTGCTACCATCGTAACCATAAGAATAATCACCATACAGGTGAATTTTCTCAGGTGTGCCCGTTTTGGGGTACGTATTATCGTTAAAGCGCATATATACGCTATTTATGCCGTATTGGCCTTTGCTGCCTGCATGTACAGTAGTAGTATCACCCAAAACCTTATAGGTCATACCGGTGTCTAACACTAATTGTATATTTGCTTTTTTCGGTGTATCAATTTTATTGTTAGTAGCATTTCTATGTATTATCCTAAACTGGCCACCAAAGGTACCTGTTGGGTAAGGGATAGGGGTGCTGGTGCTATTGTTAAAGCAGCCTGTTGCAAATATTGTTAAAACCAATAAAGCAGGTAATAAATAAGTAGATCTTTGTTTCATAATTTTAACTATTACGCTATTATTACGGGTAGTTAATAGTGAACGCTACACTTGAAACAATTTTTTTTTAGACCTTCTTGGCTTCGTTCCAAAAAACATCCATTTCTGATAGGCTCATGTCATGGAGTTGTTTACCACTTTCAGCGGCCTTCTCCTCCAGGTATTGAAAACGTTTTATGAACTTACGGTTAGTTTTTTCAAGCGCATCCTCGGGGTTAATATTAATAAAGCGGGCATAGTTTATTAATGAAAATAGCAGATCGCCAAACTCACCTTCGGCTTTTTCATAGTCAATGGTAGTTTCATCAGCATGGTTAAATTCATCTTTAAATTCCTGCAGTTCTTCTTCTACTTTGGCCCACACCTGGTCTTTATTATCCCAATCAAAACCTACGCCGCGGGCTTTTTCTTGTATGCGTGATGCTTTTACCAATGCAGGTAACGATGCTGGTACACCACCCAGTACAGATTTATTTCCTTCTTTAAGTTTTATCTGTTCCCAATTGCGTTTTACATCATTCTCATCTTTAACTTCTGTATCGCTGTAAATATGCGGATGGCGGTTTATCAGCTTATCGCAAATACCATTTAATACATCAGTTATATTAAAATCATTAGTTTCTGATGCTATGCGCGAGTAGAAAACCAGGTGCAGCATAATATCGCCCAATTCTTTTTTTATCTCATCCATATCGCCGCTTAATATGGCATCAGAAAGCTCATATGTTTCCTCTATAGTTAAATGGCGCAGGCTTTCCAAGGTTTGCTTTTTATCCCACGGGCAATTAATCCGCAGGTCATCCATAATGGTAAGCAGGCGCTCAAATGCGGCAGATGGTGTTGTAGCGGTAATAGGAGCAGTTATAGGCATACAATAAATTTATAATATGCAAATGTGCAGATTTTTAATTAATTGCTAATTGAGTTTTTGGAACAGTTCATTAATTGTTAATGAACAGATATTTATTTGGATATGGGAGTTGCCTGCGGCCGGGCTTTGCGCTCATACTGCACAGGCCTTAGCCAAGGGCCGGTATCCGCTCCAATCCCTAACTCATTTTGTGAATTGCTGGATTAGAGATTATACAGCGTGTGGAGCAAATTAAAACGTCTATTGTAAAACGTTGATAGCTCTTAGCATTTCTCGTTTGCCCGGTGCGCCGGGGGCTTTCTCCACTTTTAATCCCAGTGCTTTTATTATGCGTTTTAAATTGCCGGTTATAGCATAGGTTACAAATACACCACCTGGTTTTAGAAACTTAAGGGTATGGGTTATGGCTGCCTCATCCCACATTTCGGGTTGGTGGGCTGATGCAAAAGCATCAAAGTAAATTACATCAAACTGGTGGTCACTTCTAAAATCTAACAGTTTGCGGGCTGCAATTTGTAGCTGGCAATAGGTATTTAATTTAACCGGACTAACCAGCGATTGCCTGTAACTGTCCAAAAAACTTGTCCATATACTTGTGGATATATATTTATCATATCCGGTTTTGCCAATTATCTCTGCAGTTAACGGGTAAGCTTCAACACCAGTGTAGTATAATTGTAGCTGCTGCCTGGTGCAAAAATCAGCGCTCAGTAAAAAATTAAGACCAGTACCAAAGCCTATCTCCAGTATAGATACAGATGGCGTTATATCGGAGGTGTTATCCAAAAAATATTGCAATCCCTGTTGTATAAACACATGCCTGCTCTCTTGCAGGGCCCCATTGCGCGAGTGGTAATTTTCGCCAACATGCGCGTTGTAAATGGTGTTTGATCCATCGGCGGTAGTAACTATTTGCAAATGCCCGGGCTGTTCATCAGAATGCATATTTGAAGAAAACGCTAAAATATAAATTCTAAAACCTAATCTTATACAAATTCAATTGAGCATCCAAAAGTAGGACAAACTATCTTTGCCAACTAGTTTTATCAATTACCGGGCACTTTCAGGCGTACTTTCTGTCTCCGGCTTTCTCAGTATCAGATTTTAATATAGTTAATTTTTGCACAGTAGCTTTTTGCACAAATAACGGCTGCACATCTTTAATACCATTTAATATAACCCTCATTTTGCGCCGTTGCTGTTTATCAAACTTTAAGATGAAGTAAACAATAACAGACCCAACAACCAAAAAGGAAAAAAATGTAATTAATGATGATGTTGAAATAGTTAGTGTGTCCATAATAAAGTTCTATTAGCACTGTGTTATTATAAAGGTTTACGTTTTTTATAGCGTTTTGGTTTCGCTTATTTTATACTTTTAAGAAACTTTTTTCACAGTCAAACATTTTTACTTATTGTGTTTTAAACAATCCGTATACCTTTGCGCTATCTATGCTAACTAAGCACATCACAAAAGCCATCTTACTAATCAGCAGTATATTTGCTGTATTAGCATTAACCGTTTGCTCTGCATCGGCACAAACAAAAACAAACAAGACCGACGGCAATGAAGCAGGAACAGTAAGTTCTTTCAGATTTAAAACAATTGTGATAGATCCCGGCCATGGGGGTAAAGACCCCGGTGCCCATGGTGCTTACTCCAACGAAAAATCTGTAGCGTTAAGCATTGCTAAAAAGCTGAAAGAAGCTATTAATGATCAATTAGGTAGCGTAAATGTGATCATGACACGCAATACCGATAAATTTATTGAACTGCATAGGCGGGCCGATATAGCCAACGAGAACAATGCAAACTTATTCATTTCAATACATTGTAATTCAACGCCTGAGCGAATAGGCAGCCGTAAAGGGGCTCTATTACTGGTTTATGGTTTTCACCGCAAACAAGAGCAGCTCGAAGCTTTGCGAGAGAACGCATCTATCTTTATTGAAAAAGATTACCAGAAAAAATATAATGGTTATGGAGACGATGCCGCGGTGAATGCCATTGTGCTTGCCGCTTTTCAACAACGTTACCGCAAACAAAGCATTCAGTTTGGCGACTTGCTAAACACCGAGTTTAAAGATACTGATGGCCGCCGCACTGCCGGTGTAAAAGAGCAGGGTGTACTGGTACTACAGCAAAGCGGTATGCCCGGTTTATTAATAGAAACAGGTTTTATTAACAACCCCGATGATGAACGCTACCTCAACTCAAATGAGGGACAAAGCGTTATTGTACAATCTATAATACGTGCTATTAAAAAATACAAGGATAATCTTAATCGCTAAATTTTTTGTCTGCACATTTTCTATCTCAGAGGAATAGGTCAGGGCACTGTGCAAGGCGGAGCTTTACAGAATTTGTAATGCGATGCTATTAAGAGCATCGGGGCACACTACACACAATTCGGTATAAAAGTTGTTGTTTAAAAATAAACCAATATCTTGCAATATCCTTAAACATAAACCATTATGAAACCAACTATTAAAACATCACGCAGGTATTTTATACGTGCAGGTTCATTAGGCGCCGGAGCGTTGCTGCTGGGTTCAGCATTATCATCACTGGCAGCAAAAAAACCTGGTAAAAAGCTCGGTATAGCATTGGTTGGTTTAGGTAATTACAGCGGCGGACAACTGGCCCCGGCATTACAGCATACAAAAAACTGCTACCTGGCAGGCATAGTTACGGGCACCCCGGCCAAAGCCGAAGATTGGTCCAAAAAATACAATATTCCTCAAAAGAATATTTATAACTATAAAAACTTCGACGAGATAGCTAACAATAAGGATATTGATATTGTATATGTGGTTTTGCCTGTATCTATGCATAAAGAATACACTATAAGGGCTGCCCGTGCGGGTAAACATGTAATATGCGAAAAACCAATGGCGCTTAATGCTAATGATTGCCGCGAAATGATTGCCGCCTGCAAAAAAGCTAACAGGTTGCTTTCTATAGGTTATCGTTTGCACTTTGAGCCACACAACCAGGAAGTGATGCGCCTGGGCCAGAAACAAATTTTGGGCAAGGTTACCAAAATTGATACAGGTAACGGCTTTACTTACAATGGTGACCCTAATGCATGGCGTTTAAAAAAAGCACTGTCTGGCGGTGGCGCCTTAATGGATATGGGTGTATACTCTATACAGGGTTCACGTTATACATTAGGCCAGGAGCCCATTGCTGTGAAGGCAACACAAGAGAAAACCCGCCCGGATTTTTTTAAAGAAGTTGATGAAACCATTTTTTGGGAACTGAAGTTTCCGGGTGGTGCAAAGGTTACCGGTAAATCAAGCTATAACAATGATTGGGGCTACCTGCATGTTGAAGCTGAGAAAGGCAAATTTGCACTGGAACCAGCCTTTGGTTACGGTGGTTTAGAGGGCACAATAAACGGTAAACCAATGAACGTTCCCAATAATATACAACAAGCCGCCCAAATGGACGATTTTGCTACTTGTGTAACATTAAATAAGCAAAGCCGTGTACCCGGTGAGGAAGGTTTAAAGGATATGAAAGTTGTGGACGCTATTTACAGGAGTTTGGATAGTGGTGAATGGGAGAAAATAGGTTAAATACTGCTTGTTATTACAATAGTAGATGTTTTGGGGTAAAGCGGATACCGGCCCTGTGGCTAAAGTATGGGCATATAGTCCGCCCGCAGGAAAACGCTCCAGTGATTACATTTTTAAATAATTAGCACATAAAATGCTAATTACCCCCTTTTTTTTCGTGTTTGTCATCAATTTCTAAAAAAAAGATGTTTAAACATCTTTTTTGGTTCATAATGCAAAAGCTTTATATATCTTTGAAGTATAAAAAATATTTTAACACTAAAGTTTAACAAAAACATGAAAAAATTTTTATCACTATTAGCAGTTGCAGCGTTCATGCAAACGGCTGTATTTGCGCAAAGCACCTGGAAGGTTGATAAGGCACACTCACGTGTTACTTTTACAATTACTCACTTAGCAGTAAGCGATGTTGACGGTTATTTTAAAGATTTTGATGCTACAATAGTTGCTGCTAAACCTGATTTTAGCGATGCTAAAGTAAATTTTTCTGCTAACACTGCATCAGTAAGCACTGATAATGAGAAACGTGATGCTCACTTAAAATCTGCTGATTTTTTTGAGGTTGAAAAATTTCCAGCTTTAACTTTTGTTAGCACAGGTATTAAACCTACTG
>JAQBNZ010000028.1 GCA_028288285.1 Mucilaginibacter sp. | reverse complement strand
CATGGCGAAAAGATCTGTCATTAAAATCTTTCACCACACCAACAACCGGGCATTTTATTTTATCGCCCCATATACTTATTTCTTTATTCAATATTTCGTTTGGATTTTTGATTCCCAAACTTTTCATCAACGATTCATTCACCAAAAATTCTCTGGTGTAATTAGAAGGTTGCAAATTTCTTCCGGCTATTAAAGGCAACTTGTAAGCCGGCACATATTCATTGTCGGCGAATTTGGTAATAGCTTTAAAATCTGTTTCTTTTATAGCATGGTTAAATCTGAATGTGCTCCATATATCATTACCATTTTCAACCGGAGTGTTGGAACTGAAGCTTACTGCCTGCACGCCGCTTACTGACAATAACTGTTTCTTTAAATAATCCAGCCTGCTGATGCGAAGACTGTCTACACGGAAAGAAACATTTACAATTGCATTTTTATCAAAGCCTAAGGGTTGATCCATAAAATAATTCATTTGCTTTACAATGATGAGTGTACCGATAATGAGCACTTGTGCAATGATGAACTGAAACACGACCAATCCTCTTCTTAATGAAATTCCGTTTCCAGTATTTGCTGTGATTTTACTTTTCAAAGCGTTAACTGGATTAAAGCGTGATAAAACAATAGCAGGATAGAAACCAGCGAGTACGGTTACAACAATTGTTACAGTCAAGAGAAATAAGATAATTGCAGGATTGTTCAGTATGCTAAATGAAAGCGAAAGTTCTAAAAGTTGATTTACATAAGGCAATGCAACAATTGTAATAACTGCTGCAAGCATTACAGCACTCGTAACTATCAAAAATGTTTCAATGATGAACTGGATTTGCAATTGAGATTTACTGCTCCCCAAAACTTTTCTTACGCCAACCTCTTTTGCCCGATTAACAGCTTGTGCAGTGGAGAGGTTGATAAAGTTTACGCAAGCAATTATCAGAATGAATGCTGCAATCAGCCACAATACATTGAGCAGTTGATGACTGATTGTTTTGTTGCTGTAATTACCTGTTTGTGTGTCATAATGCACCGCACTTAATGGTTGTATAATATGACTGTCCTTATTGTCGGGAGATTCCACCTTTCGTGAGTACGCTCTTAATTGTTGATTAAAATTGTCAGCAAAAACATTAGGCGGCAGTAAAACATAGCAACCAAAATCTGAGTTCGTTCTATCCTCCCAATCGGTAGATTTTGCGATAAGACTTCCGGTAAAACCTGTTCCATAAGCCACAACAACTTTTAACTGAAAGTCTGTATTTGCCGGTATGGTTGCGAGAATGCCAGAAACTTTCAGTATTTCAGTGCCGTGTTCGAATATATAACCGCCTGCTTCCAGTTTAATGGTTTTACCAATTGCTGTTTTCCAGTCGCCGAAATATTTTTCCGCAATCTCTTTTGTAAGCAATACATTGTTCGGATCTTTTAATGAGGCATACGAACCTGCAAGCAGGGGAAAATCAAATATTTTAAAGAATGAAGGCTCTGTAAAAAATATACCCCTCTGCTCTTTAAATGTTTTTACAGTAGTTCCATTATTATCAAGTATCAGCAACTGATCATTTTGGCTTGCGAAAATCGGAGCTACTTGTTCTACTATTTGGGGGAAAGCCGTTTTCAATCCTGTGGGCATTGGAAAAGGAACATCTTTCCCATAAACAATATTTGCTGCATCTGCATGATGATATTCAGTTAACACACGATAGATGCGATCTTTCTTTGAGTGAAAATCATCGAAGCTTGTTTGATATTGTATAATGATAAAGATCATCAGACAAACGGCAATACCAACAGCCAGGCCGGTAACATTAATAGCGGCATAGCTTTTATTGCGCGTCAGGCTGCGCCAGGCTATTTTTAAATAGTTACTAATCATATTTAGTCATTGGGTCAATTAGGTCACTGGGTCATCGGAATGATTAATGACTCAATGACCAATGACTGTTTTTTACTCCGTTTTTAAACTTTTTACCGGGTTCATTAACGCGGCTTTTATACTTTGGTAGCTTACTGTTAGCAGGGTTATCACAATAGCAGCAAGCGCGGTTAAAGCAAATATCCACCAGGATAAGTCGGCACGGTACTTATAATTTTGCAGCCAGCCGTACATAAAATAGTAGGCGGTTGGTATAGCAACCATCAGTGATACACCTACCAGCATTACAAAATCGGTAGACAATAAACGCCATAGGCTGAATATAGATGCACCTAAAACCTTGCGTACCCCAATCTCTTTAGTACGCTGTTCGGCCATGAATGATGCCATACCAAATAAACCCATACAGCTTATAAAGATGGCCAGTATGGTAAAGAAACCGGCCAACTTGCCAATGCGTTCTTCGTAAGCGAATTTTTGGGCGTATTCGTCATCTGTAAACTTATAATCGAACGGACTGCCCGGATCGTATTGCTTAAATACTTTCTCTATTTTCGCCAGTGCATCTCTGGTGCTAATCTTAGGGTTTAACCTTACGTCAACCACACTTCCTGTATAATTAAGAGATAAAAACATAGTTGTTTTAACCGGTTCATAAGGTGATGACATTACCATATCCTTAACCACACCAATCACCGTAAATTTTGCGCCATTCTTTTTGCCATCATCAACTATCTCGCCTATGGGGTGCTTAAAGTTCATGAATTTTACGGCTGATTCATTTAGTATTATCGCGGTTGAATCTGAAACGTTCCCTTTTTCGAAGTCTCTTCCTGCTATGATCTTCCATCCTGCGGTTTTACCAAACTCCGGGCTTACCGGAATGTAGGCAAAATCGTCCTGCAAGCCCGGCGCTTTTCCACGCCAGTGATACCCGCTGTTATTAGAATAAACATCAGTTAACGGGCTACCGGATTCGGCCATTTCTATTATAGCCCTGCTTTGCAGAAGGTCGTTATGTACGGCAGCAAAATTTTTATGAATATCATCAGTTTTCATATACACCTGCAACAAACCTGTACGATCATAACCAACCGGCCTGTTCTTAGTAAACTGTACCTGTCTAAAAACGATGATTGTACCAATAATGAGCGTAACAGATACTGTAAATTGCAAAACTACCAATACCCTACGTGGTAAAGCGGCAAATTTGCCCGCTTTAAAAGTTCCCTTTAAAACTTTTACCGGCTTAAATGATGATAGGTAAAATGCCGGATAGCTACCTGCTATTACGCCGGTTAACAGACTAAAAGTTATGCCCAATATCCAAAAAACAGGGTTAGCCCAAAGTACTGTCATGTTTTTATCGGCCACCTGGTTAAACCAGGGTAAAATTAGTGCTACAATAACCAGCGATAGGGAGAATGCAAAAACTGTCATCATTAACGATTCGCTAAAAAACTGTATAATGATCTGGCTGCGTAACGAGCCTACTGTTTTGCGGATACCAACTTCTTTGGCCCGTTTCTCTGACCGGGCGGTGCTTAAATTCATGAAATTAATGCAGGCCAGCAGCAATACAAATACGCCAATAATTCCAAACATCCACACAAATTGTATTGCACCGCCCGTGTTTATACCTTGTTTAAATTCAGAATATAAATGCCATTTAGCCATGGGATGTAAAAATACAACCGGTTTAAATGAGGCTCCTAATTTGTCGCCCTTGGCAGCTATATTCTTTAACTTAAGGTCTTTAATACGAGCGTCGATTTTATTAATATCGGCATTGTCATTAAGCTGCGCAAATATCTGAAAAGAATTATTTTCCCATCTGATGGTGGCGCCTTTCAACCATGGTTCAGTCGTCAGAAACAGATCCCAGGGGGCAATAAGTGCCATTTCATGAAATGTACTGTTACGTGGCAAATCTTCATAAACACCTGTTACCTTTAAACTGTACCTGTTATTTAATTTAATTACCTTATACATAGGGTCGGCACTGCCAAAAATAGATTTGGCCAAAGTGGAAGACAGCAGGATAGACGAAGGATCATTTAAACCCGAGCGTGTGCCTTTTAACATTTTAAGGGTAAGCAAATCCGGTGCTTCGGGTTGCATGTAATTGCCCTGTGTTAACAGCTTTTTATCGCCATAAGTAACAATATGGCCAAACGTCCAGCTTGATAATACAACATATTTAAAATCATTTTTATAATCTTGCCTTAACATGGTACCCAATGGGATAGGCATTGCTGCTTGGGTAGATACTTCACCATTCATAGTTTGGTGCTGCATTACCTGAACTACGCGGTCATAGTTCTTAAAGTGCTTATCATATGATAGTTCGTCCCATATCCAAAGGCCAATTAATATAGCTACTGCCATACCTACCGATAAACCCGTAACATTTATAAAGGTATGCGCCTTATTTTTTAACAGGTTGCGCCATGCTACTTTAAAATAGTTCTTTATCATATTGGTTTAATAATTTCTTGTCTCTTGATTCTTATTTCTTGATTCTCTGCTACTCTGTTTTTAAACTCTTCACCGGATTAACAATTGCTGCTTTAATAGATTCATAACTAACCGTCAGCCAGGCGATACTCAATGCTGCAAGAGACGCCGTGAAGAATATCAGCCAGCTAACATTGATATGATAAGCAAAACCGTTAAGCCAGCTGTTCACCGCATACCAGGAAAGTGGTACGGCTATAACTATGGCGATCAGTATTAACCTGGTGATCCCGGAGGATAATAAATAGACAAGGTTTAACACAGATGCACCTAATACTTTACGTACACCAATTTCTTTGGTACGTTGCTCAGCCATAAATGCAGATAAGCCATATAAACCCAGGCAAGAGATAAAAATGCCCAGAA
Source organism: Mucilaginibacter sp. (assembly GCA_028288285.1). Lineage (GTDB taxonomy): Bacteria > Bacteroidota > Bacteroidia > Sphingobacteriales > Sphingobacteriaceae > Mucilaginibacter. The sequence goes on along the minus strand of JAQBNZ010000028.1, from coordinate 17,705 downwards.
TGGCAAAAAGATTAAAAATATTGCCCATCTGTTTTTCCCCTTTATAAAGGTTAGCCAGATCCTGATCAAGGAAATCAAATTTGAACGGGTAGGCAGGATTGAGGTCCTGGCTAATTTTTGATAAAGCTTGTATTGTTGCGCTGGTATTGCCCGGTGTTGTGCGTACTACTACAAAACCACCGTACTTATTAAATGTCAAAACCAATGGCTCTATAGCCTGTTGAAGTGGTTTAAAATTAAAGTCTTTTAATATACCAACGATAACCCCTTTACGACCATGGAACGTTAGTGATTTCCCTATAGCATTGACTGTATTGAGGTTCATAAGGCTCAACATTTTTTCGTTAACCATATAATTGTTGGAATCGGCTGTAAAGGATCTTGAAAAACTCCGGCCCGTTAATAACTTCATTTTAAACACCTGGATAAAATCTTCGCTTACATCCATCTGCGGAATAACTACTTGCGATCGTGGGTCTTTACCGTCCCAGTTTACGTTAATTGTCGCATTTGCAAGGTTGGTAGGCAGATCAGAAGTAATGGCAAAATCACTTGTAAGCGGATTTCCTTTTAACTCGTTTTTTAAAGCCTGTTGTTTGCTCCAGATAACTCCATTGGCCGGCATATACAAAAGGTTAGATTTTTCAAAACCGGGGTTCCGTTCTTTTATAAATTTAAGCTGATTGTAAATAACCACTGTGCCTACCAGCAATATGATGGAAACCATAAATTGGGTTACCACCAAAGCGTTACGGAATAATAAATTGCCACCCAATGATTTTACATTTCCCTTGAGTACCTTAACCGGGTTGAAGCCGGATAGAAATAATGCAGGATAGCTACCGGAGATGAGCCCGGTTAGCAAAGCAATGCCGGCAAGGCTTAACCAAAACTTTGTATCTGACGCGTCAATGGCAAGTTTTCTGTCGGCCAATCCGTTAAATACCGGCAGGAATAACCAAACGATACCGAGCGCGAGCAATAAGGACAGGAATGAGATAAAAACAGATTCGCTTAAAAACTGCATGATCAACTGCCCGCGTACAGCGCCTGCCACTTTGCGTAAGCCAATTTCTTTGGCCCTGCGGGCCGAACGCGCGGTAGCTAAGTTCATAAAATTGATACAGGCAACTACAAGAATCAAAATGGCGATGATAAAGAAGATGCTTACATATTGCGCATTCCCATGCCCCGGCAAATCCGCCAACCTTTCGGGGGCCAGGTGGATAGTAGTTAGGGGCTGCACCTGAAATGTAGCCTTCATCTCGGGAACATGGTTATTAAAGAGCTTATCAATTTGCTTTTCCAACCCTAATAAATTGGCAGTGGAAGGGTCAAAACTCTTATCTAACTGAATGTAAGTATAAAAATTAAAATTGTCCCATCTGTTATCCTTCAAATCATCATTAGTTCTGGCTAAGGAAGCCATGGGAAGGATAAAATCAAATTGCAGGTGCGAGTTAGCAGGGATATTGGCAAAAACGCCCGTCACTATTAAGTTTTCCCTGCCGTCTTTTCGTAAAAGTTTACCAATGGGATTTTCGCTTCCAAAATATTTGGTTGCCATTTCCTGCGTTATTACAACGCCATCTACCTGCGTTAACGCAGTAGGACGATTGCCCTGCACAAGCGGAAAAGAAAACATATCCATAAAGCTTGGGTCGGCATAATATGCACGTTTTTCCTCAAATTTCTTTTCCCCTGCTTCTAATAGCATAGTATTGGGGGTGGCGTTTAAACGAACGGTATTTTTAACAACTGGCATTTTGGCCTTTAATGCGGCAGGCATAGCCGCTGAGTTTACCGCGGATCTTAAATCGCCCAGGTTGCCAACCACCCGGTAGATCTGGTTCGCATTTTTTTGAAATTTATCGAAGCTTATTTCGTTTTGTACCCAAAGCAATATCAGGATGCTTGATGCCAGTCCTATAGCTAACCCCGTTATGTTGATAATGGAATAAGCTTTGTCCTTTGTTATATTTCTGTAGGCAAGTTTAAGATACATTTTAAACATAGATATATTTTCTTGAATGAACGGTTAAATTTATGGGTTATGAACTTAATGCTATGATACTATTTAAAAGCCGTGCCAATCGCATAACTCAATGATAATTAAGATATTAAATTAATTCAATTAACAATATCGTTCGGAAACGTTACAACCACTGTTCGCTTTTAATCTAAATATCAGCCAGTTATTTTTCTTTATTAAATATGGTAACAAAATTTCCGAAAGCAAGTCTTAAATGTAATCGGGAAAATAGCCAACACCATTATTAGTTTATTATAAGATGTAAAAAACATATAATTTAGCTTTTATTATGCACTCATACAATCCAATCAATAATTATATGAAAACCATTTACGCTGCCGTATTAGCCGGCAGCATCAGCATTTGTGCGCTAAGCCCCGCAATTGCACAAACTGCCAAGCCAGAGAATCCGGCTTTTAAGATCTACCGCGAAACTTCCCCAAAAATCAACGACCTGGTACATACCAAACTGGATGTACGTTTCGACTACAAAAAACGCTATATGTACGGCAAGGAATGGGTTACTTTAAAGCCTCATTTTTACCCTACCGATACCTTAAGACTTGATGCTAAAGGCATGGATCTTAAAACTATCGCTATAGTAAAGAATGGCAAAAACATTCCACTTAAATTTACTTATGACAGCCTTACAGTTGCCATTAAGCTTGATAAAGTTTACAAGAACAATGAAAACTATACTGTTTATATTGACTATACCTCAAAACCAAACGAGCTAAAAGTAAAAGGCAGCGCCGCTATAAACGATGCTAAAGGGTTATATTTTATTAACCCCGATGGTACCGAAAAAGATAAGCCTATCCAAATATGGACACAGGGCGAAACCGAAAGTTCATCGGCATGGTTCCCTACTATTGATAAGCCTAATCAAAAAACTACCGACGAGATCAGCATGACCGTTCCGGCTAAGTATGTTACCCTGTCAAATGGCCGTTTAGCTTCAAAAAAAATTAATGCGGATGGTACCCGTACTGATACCTGGAAAATGGAGCTACCACACTCACCATATTTGTTTATGATGGCTGTGGGCGATTTCAAAATATATAAAGATACCTGGAGGGGTAAAGAGGTTAGCTATTACCTGGAGCCTAAATATGCACCTTACGCTAAAGATATTTTCGGCTTTACGCCAGAGGTAATGGAGTTTTACTCTAAAACATTAGGTGTTGACTACCCATGGAATAAATATTCACAAATTGTTGTGCGTGATTATGTAAGCGGTGCTATGGAAAACACCAGCGCTACCCTGCATGGCGATTATGTACAAGGCACCAAACGTGAACTTGCCGACCGTTATTATGATGCCGGTCGCAGCACTATTGTTCACGAACTGTTTCACCAATGGTTTGGCGATTATGTTACTGCCGAAAGCTGGAGCAATTTAACTGTTAACGAATCATTTGCTGATTTTAGCGAAAGCATTTGGGCCGAATATAAATATGGTAAAGATATGGGCGATATGCACAGCTTTGAGGCTATGCAAAGCTACCTGAGCCAGCCATCAGCTAAAACAAAAGATCTGGTACGTTTCCACTATAATGACAAGGAAGATGTGTTTGATGTGGTTACTTACCAAAAAGGAGGCCGCATATTATATATGCTTCGTAATTTTTTAGGTAAGGATGCCTTCTACAAAGGTTTAAACATTTACTTAAAAACAAACGCCTTTAAAAATGGCGAAGCACAACAATTGCGTTTAGCTATGGAAGAAGCCAGTGGGAAAGACCTTAACTGGTTTTTTAACCAATGGTATTATGGTGCAGGTCACCCTGTATTGAACATTAGCTACAGCTATGACGCCGTTAACAAAAAACAAGCTGTTTACCTGCAACAAAGTCAGGATGGCAATGCTTTTACTTTACCAATGGCAATAGATATATATTCGGGTGGTAAAAAAGTACGCCACAATGTTTGGATGCGCAATAAGGCCGATACTTTGTATTTCCCTGCTGATACTAAACCAGATCTTGTAAATGTTGATGGTGATAAAATTCTGTTAGTTAAAAAAACCGACAATAAAACACTGGATGAGTATGCATTCCAATACTTTAATGCTCCTTTATTTTTAGACCGTTACGAAGCTGTTGATGCTGCTAAAGCTAAACAAACAGAAAAAGGCGCTCAAAAGATTTTACTGGCTGCCCTGAAGGATAAGTTTTATCCATTACGTATTAAAGCCATTGCTGCTGCCAACTTTACTAATGATGATGTACGTAATGCAGCACAACCTATATTGGTTAACCTGGCACAAACTGATGATAATAATTTGGTTAAGGCCGCAGCTATTACAGCTTTAGGCAAGCTAAAATCAGCAGACAATATGAATTTGTTTAAACAGTCACTTAACAGTCAATCATACGCTGTACAGGGCGCTGCTTTAAATGCAATTGGCCTGCTTAACCCTACCGACGCTGTTCCATTAGCTAAGAGCTATGAAAAAGATAGCGAGGGAGTGCTTAAACAAGCTATATTAAGTATTTATGCTTCAAACGGTACTGATGAGCAGTGGACATATGTTTACAATGCATACATTAACGGTGCACCACAAACACAATTTGGCCTGATGAAAAAGTTTGCTGACTTTACTGGTCGTGTTAAAAATCCGGAATATGCTCAACAAGGCATAAAGGCTATGGCCGATTTGGGTATAAAGTATAAGCAATTTGGTATTGCACCAACAGTTATACAATACTTAAACAGTGTTAAAGCAGCACGTGCTAATGATACTGCTGCAACCACAGCAATTGATAAAGCAATTACCCAGCTTAATTAACATTTTTATATCAATAATAAGAAGAGCCGCTTGAAAAAGCGGCTTTTTTTATTTCATTATTTTAACACAATTTAACCTCTCTAATATTTATGTTAATTAGTTAATTTCTTAAATTAGCATAAACCAAACACTTATGAAAACGACATTACTTTTTTTGTTATTAGCTGCCATGGCTGGTAGCGTAATGGCACAGAAGAAACCTTTGGATACTGCAGACGATATTTTAAATAATAAATTAAAATTTAAGATTGATTCCGACTTATTGAAAAACCCTGCATTCAGTAATAAGCTATTAAATCCTAATCTTTCAAGTGTTGACCAACTAAACAAGCTTAATAAAGGCAATATGCTGGCCGGTACTTTACCTCGCTTTGAGACTAATAGCGGTTATAATATGCCAATAGCAAAGTTGAAAGGTAACTCAAAAATGCCAATAGCTAAATTAAAGGGCAATTCAAAAATGCCAGTTTTGGGGAATGATATAGATGCTTTGAAAGTGATAACAAAAGTTAATCCGAAACCTTAAAAATCCTTATTCAACAATTTTTCCAGCTCAGCAAAGCTGATATTCATTTTTATGCGGCCTTGTTTAGCGTATGATATTTCGCCGGTTTCTTCTGATACAATTATAGCGGTAGCATCATTGGCTTCGGTTACACCAATACCTGCACGGTGGCGCAGGCCAAATTGCGAAGGTAAATCAGACTTTTCGGTAACCGGTAATATACAACTTGCTGATTTTATCTTATTTTCAGATATCACCACGGCACCATCATGCAACGGACTATTTTTTTGAAAAATACTTTCCAGCACGCGCTTTGATATTTTGGCATCCAGTACCTCGCAGCTGTTCTGATAAAACTGCTCATCATAATACTTAGCAAAAACAATTAATGCTCCTGTACGGGTTTGTTTCATGCTACGGCAGGCATCAATAATAGGTTTTATACGTGCGTAATTATTCTTTTCCGCATCTACCTTACCAAAAAAATAACGCCACCAGGCTTTATTCCTCTGTAATGAGGCATTCTTACCAACCAATAATAAAAACCGCCTTATTTCCTGCTGAAATACAATTATAACAGCAATAATACCTACATCTGCCACCCTTTTAAGAATACCGGCAAGCAGGGGCATCTTTGATTCAGGAACTATAAAATAAAGTACATAAATGAATGCAAGACCAACAAAAATATTAGCGGCAATAGTTCCCCGTATAAGGTTATATAATTGATAAATAATGATAGCCAATAATAGAATATCTAATATGGCAAAGGGGGTTATTTTAAAGCTGCTAAAATCAAAGGATTGCATGTTACTAAGTTAATAAGTTTCCTTAAAGTAGCGGGGCGCACCTTTATTAATAATAAAATAAAGGTTTTCATTTCCCCAATTTTCCGGAACAAAACCTTTATACTTTATAAGAATTGATGATATTTTAATTATGAAATTTAATTACCACCACTTTTCATTATTACTGTCTTCATTTTGTGCTGGTTTCGCTTTTTCAGCTTGTATATCAATTGTTGGGGCTTTAGAATTTAAATTTAATCCATCATTGCCATTTTTAACATGATCAGTATGTTGAATTTTAATTTCTGCGTCTCCTTTATCGATACTTAAATGATTAATTTTATCTATTTTAAGTTTGATATCTGAGTAAATCCGTCTTCCTTCTTTAATATTAACAATGGCTACAGATCCATTTAAAACAGCTGCGGGGTCTACCTTTAAATTTTCAGTAATGATATTTCCATTTAAAGCAGCCTTTGCCTTAATCTCAATCATTCCAGATGCAGATATATCACCTTTTACTTTACCCTCCAGTATACATTGCCTGCAATAAATATTACCAATTACCAGGACATCCTTACAAACAACAATATTTTTTGCGCAATAGATATTGCCCGTTACACTTTTGGTAACCCAAACATCATTCAGAGCAACTATATCATTTTGTACAAATAACCCTGATACATGAAGTTCCTCCTGGTATGGTAGTTTTTTATCTTCTTTTAAAATTAACTTTTTAATATACTTTATAACACTCATTCATTAAAATTCACCACTACTGTTGTGGCATTGCCAATATCAACTCCCACAGAAGATTGTTTTACTCCTCCTGTTTTACGCAGGGAATTTAATGCATACCCTTTACCTGCTAAACTTGCCGGGTCTGCTACGTAATTAAGCTGGGCAATATCGCCAAATTCTTTATTAAAACAATCAACTAAATCGTTATAATATAACCCGCCGCCACATAAATAAATCTTATTTGTCTTCATTAGGTTGGCATCAGTAATTACATTTCTCAGGTTAGGTGAAATTACTTCATTGTAATAAGCCTTTATTGCATTCTTCCGAATTTCCCTTAAATCAATATTCTTTCTGTTAAGTATGATATATCCCTTTTGAAAAGCATCATCCAATAAATGAGCATTTCTGAATTCCAGATAATTGGATTTTTCTAATTCATTTAATACAATGTTAATAGCATATTTTAGTCCATGCGTACTAATCATTGTTTGTTCTATTATACCATCATCAGTACTTAGTACAGATTCAAATGTTCCGAAACCACAACTTAATACAAAAAAGCTTCCTTCGGCTTTTTCTTCACCTTTACGTAAGGCAATTGTACAACCAACTATCTCGGGCACAACATCTACATCAGCAATTTCAATAACGGCTGTCTTTTTTGAGCCGCCACTGCTAAATACAGATGAATCATACTCAACCCGGTGAGAACGCTTTAAATAAGCCAGGGCCTTCTCTTTATATATACGATAGGTGCCATATGGAAAACCAACTGTAAGGGTAATTGGCTGGTCTACTTTGTCACTAACGAGCAAAAGGGCCGCATTAATTAATAATTGATAATCCAAATCCTCCGGTGAGGAATTAATAGTTTTATGAGGGAAATCGCCTTCGTTTAGCACTAAGTTTCCACATATATACCATTGATTGTCGTGCAATAACTTCAAACCGTTTATTAATTCGCTGGAGGTATTAGCCAAATTGGCATTGTTAGCTTCAATTAAACTTGAAAATGATTGTGATTTAAACATAGTTTTAAGGATGAATTACTCGGAGAGGATAGTTTATTTTTTTAATGATTAATTAAAATCTTTGATTTGACCATTTTTACGAAATAAAATGCGTTGAGGTTTCAAATCACGACAAATAATTTGCTTAAAAATAGGGTTATACGTTTTAAGCTTTATACCAGCTCTTTATTTTATAATTCATTGGATAGCTGGCATATAAATAAAAATGGATTATCCAATGCGTTAAATAAAAATTTAATTACACTTATAAAATCAGACATACATATTCTTTCAGAATTGCCATGGAAAAAACACTTAATTTGCAATTCATTAATCTATAAAGAAAATAATTGGCTGCTTAAAGAAATTTTTATTTGCCTTGTATTTAAAATGAAAAAGCATAATGCGATCTATAATAGATTTAGTAAGATCACAATGGGATATTGGAAAGCGCTGGTAATGCGGCTACAAGGGATTACATTTAGCCGGGTTAATAATCTCTTACCTGTATGGAACATCCGGTATCACTCAGCCCCAGGTTTACCTCATTTACGGAATAATCCCAAATCAGGGACAAAATTATAACAAGAAAATAATAAAGCCACTTACAAAAAAAAGTTTGTTGGCCATTATATATTTCTCTCAGTAGTAAAACGCACCAGTTGTTCTAACCCGGTACGGGCCTCGCCGGCGGGGAAAGTATTTAGTATCTCAAAAGCGGCATCAGTATAAGTTTTCATCTGTGTTTCTGAATATTTCAGTCCGCCTTTTTCTTTTACAAAGTTGATGATCTCAGTAATCTTTTTGGCATCATCATTATGGTTTTTCACCAGGTTTATCATCCTTTTCTTTTCACTACTATCACTGTTGTTCAGCGCGTATATCAGTGGCAGAGTTACCTTTTTTTCTTTAATATCTATACCCAAGGGCTTGCCCACATCATCGGTGCCAAAATCAAACATATCATCTTTGATTTGAAAGGCGATGCCTATTTTTTCGCCGAACAGGCGCATTTTTTCAATTGTATCCTCATCGGCCCCGGCAGACGCAGCACCACATGCGCAGCAGGACGCAATTAGTGAAGCGGTCTTCTGGCGTATTACCTCATAATACACAGCTTCGCTTATATCCATCCGCCTAACTTTTTCTATTTGCAGCAATTCACCCTCACTCATTTGTTTAACCGCCTCTGATACTATCTTAAGCAGTTTAAAGTCGCCGTTATCAATAGAAAGCAACAAACCTTTTGATAGCAGGTAATCGCCAACCAAAACCGCTATTTTATTTTTCCATAAAGCGTTGATTGAGAAAAAGCCACGGCGCTGGTAAGAGTTATCTACCACATCATCATGTACCAAAGTAGCAGTATGCAGCAGTTCAACCAAAGCGGCGCCACGGTGAGTGCTCTCATTTATGCCACCGCAAATACTGGCCGAAAAAAACACGAACATGGGTCTTATCTGTTTGCCTTTACGCTTTACAATGTAGTGGGTAATGCGATCAAGTAAAGGCACAGAGCTTTGCATGGAAGTTTTAAACTTCTCTTCAAAAACATCAATTTGTGCAGCAATGGGTCTTTTAATGTCGTTGATATTCAGCATCGAAACAAAGCGTGCTTTTTATGTAATTACCTTACCTGGCAATTTGCAGCAAACATAAGCTAAAAAAATATATCTGCATAAACACCTATTATTTTAATTACGGTTAAACCATAACCAGATTTTACACTCTATGCTATTACTATAGTTAGTTTAAATACAGTCAACTTTTTGAGTTAAAGTTTTCGTTTAAGCGGTGCCTGCAAAACAGGCATCGCTTTTTTATTGCTCATAAGCGTTATATTTTTACCTTTGCAATCCTTAAATTACCCGGAGAGGTGTCTGAGTGGTCGAAAGAGCACGCCTGGAAAGTGTGTATACGCCAAAAGTGTATCGAGGGTTCGAATCCCTCCCTCTCCGCAACCGTTCGCAAGTACCATGTTATTTGCGAACGTCTTTCATTTATTTTATTATAAATCTGTCCATTTTCATATTGCAAATACTATTCTTCTTTATATTGTAAATGAACATTAGGGTTATATACTTCCAGTATATAGGAAGGATTAGCAAGATCAATAAACTGAAATTGACGATATAAACCATGTGCATCGCTTGTATTCAGCATCTTTCTTCTTAAACGCTTTGACCACGGCTGCTCCAATATGTGAGATAACATTTTTTTGGAAATGCCTTTTTCCCGATATTCAGATAATACAAAGAAATCAGCGAACCACCCGAAAGTGTAATAATCAGTGATCACTCTTCCAAATCCAACCTGCTCACCATTTACAAAGGCACCGATACAAAATGAATGGGTTAATGAATGGTCTACCAGCGCGTAAGAAATATCTTTAGCCCAATATGACTCTTCTTTCAAGAAACGATGTATCATTTTAACATCCATATTCTCTTTTCCGGTTTTGATGATTACTTCTGGCATGTTTATTTATAATTTTTATACAAAAGTAGGCAAGGGTATTCAACAAGCACAGTTACAGTTTTGTTTATTTTGATAGACACAGTTATATTTACAGAATGAAGAACGATTTTCTGTACACCAAAATATCAAACAATATTGCCAAACTGATCAGAAATGAAGTTTTAAAATCAGGCGACCGCCTGCCCTCTGTCCGAATGTTATGCCGGGAATACAGCATTAGCATGAACACTGCAAAAAGGGTATTCCTGGAACTGGAAGGTCAGTCGCTCATTGAATCAAAACCGCAGTCCGGATATTTTGTAAGCCGGCTATCTTATCAAAGGCTTCCACTTCCTGAAGTAAGCAAGCCTTCACAGGTCAGTAACAATAAAGAACCGGAGGGATTGATCAGGAAAGTTTACGCTAATATGGGCAAAAATGACCTTACGCTTTTTTCCATTGGAGTACCTTCTGATGAATTATTGCCTTTAGCAAAACTGAATAAGGAAATGATGAATGCAACCCGCGAACTTAGAGACAGCGGTACAGGATATGAACAGTTGCAGGGCAATGAAAAATTGCGGAGAATGATTGCCGCCCGTTCCCTATCCTGGGGAGGAAACCTCCATGAAAATGACCTGGTAACTACCGCCGGGGGGATGAATGCTTTATCCTTTTGCATGATGGCTCTGGGAAAGCCTGGTGATACCATCGCTATGGAAAGCCCATGTTATCCCGGCATCTTACAATTGGCTGGAAGTTTGGGCCTAAAAGTACTTGAATTGCCTACACATCCTACCACGGGCATTGAAATGGAAGCCCTAAAGAAAGCAATTCCAAAGATCAACCTTTGCCTGTTAGTTCCGAACTTCAATACACCTTTGGGCAGCTGTATGCCTGATGAACATAAAAGAGAAGTTGTGGAGCTTTTGGCCAAACATCATATTCCACTCATAGAAGATGATATTTATGGCGATCTTTATTTTGGAACTCAGCGTCCAAAATGTTGCAAATCATTTGATAAAAATGGAACTGTGTTATGGTGCAGTTCTATTTCCAAAACCCTGGCACCTGGCTATCGTGTGGGTTGGGTAGCACCAGGCAAATACAAGGAACAAATCCTGAAATTAAAGCTGGTTCATGCCATATCCTCATCTACAATCACTCAGGAAGCGGTGGCCAACTTCCTGAAAAGTGGCCGGTATGAAAATCACCTTCGGAAGCTGCGTCAAACCTTGCAGAGCAATTATCAGCAGTATATACAAGCCATAGCCGAATATTTCCCGGAAGGCACCAAAACAAGCAGACCACAGGGTGGGCTTGCCTTATGGGTGGAGTTCGATAAAAAAGTTAATACAACAGAACTGTTTGACAGAGCCCTAAAACAAAGAATAAGCATTGCGCCGGGAAGGATGTTTACCTTGCAAAATCAATTTGAAAACTGTATGAGGCTTTCTATCGGCTTGCCCTGGTCTGAGGAAATACGGCAGAAATTAAAACTACTTGGCCTATTAGCTGCATCCATGCTATGACCTTGTTTTCAAAATATGCTTTGTTGAAGCCTTTGTTATTCGGAAATAATTATTCGTTATTGATATTTCCTTCACCCCGCAACCTATATCATAAAAAATGAACAAAATACTGTAAATAAATAGTTTATAGGATTTTTTCATTCCATCAATTGCCCAAAAAGCACCAAAAATGCCCATAAGTTCGTGGCAAAATCGTGGCAGTTTTTATTTTTAAAAAACCGCCACGATTTGGTACATAAAATAGAAAAAATAAAGGGCAAACTGGACAATCAAGATAAGAACTTGAAAATTGACACCTCCAATTTTAGGTAAAAGCGGATTCTTTATTATACCTGGCCTTGTAATCCAAAGGAGACAAGCCTGTTATTTTTTTGAATACCTCTCTAAACGATTTGTCATCTGAATAGCCTACTTCATTCATCACCTCAAAAATGCTTTTTCGGCCTTTTTCTAATGTGCTTTTTGCTACTTCAACCTTTACCCGCTGTAAATATTCTACCGGTGTATTCCCTGTAGCTTTGATAAAACGCCTGTCAAAATTCCGTCGGCTCGTAGCAAGTTTTGACGCAAGTTCTTCGAATGAAATTTTTTCGCTCAAATTTTGTTCGATATAAGCCTGCGCTTTCCTAATCAATTCATCACCATGGTTTTTCTGGGTTTGAAATATAATAAACGGTGATTGCGATGTCCTTTCAATATCGATCTGAAACATCTTTGAGCATCGAACGGCTGTCTCCCGGTCAAAGTATTTTTCTACAAAAAATAGTATCAGATTGAGAAATGAATAAGCGCCACCATTAGTGTATATTCCCTGTTCGGCCGTAATAAGTTTATCCGTATGGAGGTGAATGTTCGGAAACAATCTTTTAAAATCATTCGCCGCTCCCCAATGTGTAGAACAAGTCTTGCCGTCGAGCAAGCCGGTTGCGGCTAGTAAAAATGCACCCGTGCAAATACTCGCAATCTCAGCACCAGCTTTGTATTGTTGCCTGATCCAGGCAACAAGCTCTTTATTTTGGTCATTGATATTGGCATAATAATGAGAAACAGATGGTATGATCACAAGATCACATCTTTGAATTTTATTAATGTTTAGGGGATATATTGCGAAGAAACCAGTATCCAACCTTAATTCTTTTTCAAAACCAGCTATACATATCTCCAGCACCGGTCTTTTGCCCATTATTTTCCAGTACTCATTCGCACTATTCAAAATCTCAAAAGAACCTCTAATGCTGGCGAGGTCAGCATATCCATTAGGAACAACTATGGTTACTTGCTTCATTACTAAATTTTTAATCAAAGATAATTCATGGACTTGTCGATCCGCGTCAACCAAAAGTCACAGGACGGGTTGATCACAGCTTGTCCTGTGAAAATTAGTTCAAATTTAATGTGGTAAACCGGTCAGGTGAGCCGTGCCCGCTTCGACGGCCAAGGGTTACATTTTAGTTAAGGTATTCGTATTGTGAGATCAATTATTTTCAGATGTTCCGGCGAAAAGGAAACCATATGAACCGATTTCTGTGACATGGTTTGCCAGCGGTAGTTCGTCACAACGGTCCTTGAGACCCTCCTGGAATTTTTTAAAAGCAGGCAGATCCTGCAGGGGCGACCTGCCCTCATTTTTATTCACGGCGATATGCGTAAACGAAAGGCCGTCCTCCATTTTGAAAGTGGCGTAATTAAAGCCTTCCGGTGATTCTTTATGTAGTTCCCCAAAAACCGCTTTTACCAATTGTTCATGTTCTTCAACCCTGCCCGGTTTTACCTTGTAGCGTACGATTACTGTTTTCATTTCTTAATTATTTAAACATGTTATTTGTAATAATAAGTGATTGCATAATGCAATCAGATACAAACATAAATAAATAATTTTAAAATGCAACTGGTTTCAAAATAAATTGTAATCTTCTGTATAGCGCCGGTCGTTTGCATCTCGTATTACTGAAAAACAAACTTTGAAGATTAAAAACGAAATGGCAGGGGAGCCGCGTGCATATCGTGCAAACAATTAACGGCACAACTACAAAAAAGACGCATTCTGCCCACAATTTTAATGAGATAGACTATACAGAATTTACCCGGAAGGTATAGCAGGTATAGCCCACGGTTTATAAATCCACGTAGCAGATAGTTTATGTAGTTTCGGCGCAGGTTGGTTTTTATCCTACTCAGGGCAGTTTGGCAAACTCCATTATGACATACTCATCAACTTGGACGAATAATTCGTAGCAGGAAGTAATGTGAATAGTAGGCAATTCAGAAAAACCTTCAACACATCTTAGTTTACTTTTAGAGCGGCTTTTGAAAAACCGATGAGCAATCTTGTTAACTTCCTGTCATTCAGCCGGGCGCTCAAAGGCTGTTTGCTGCCCGGTATAGTCATCAGTGTGAAAACAACTCAAAAACTCTCTCAAACCATTAACCGGCTGTTGTTTGGTTAGGATAAATTTTCACTAAAGGAGAGGCCCTGCTTGTTCATAGATCAGCACAGTAATCAACCGACATGCTGCTTCATCAGTTCCTTTCTGATTTCCGCTAACATCTCCTTACCAGCTGTTACCAGTTCCTGGGCATGTTTATGTTTGACCAGATCAACCGGTTTATGCTTGATACTCCAGGCGCCGATCTCTACAATAAGGGGCAGCAGATCTATTCCTTTTTCGGTAAGGCTGTAAATAATCTTTTGTTTATGCTCCGGGTCGCTTGCCTTACTGATAACCCCTTCCCTTTCCAGCATATTTAGCCGGTCAGTCAGGATGTTAGAGGCGATTTTCTCGTCAGACTGTAACAGTTCCCTGAAGTGGCGCTTATTCTGGAACATGATGTCTCGGATGATAACCATACTCCATTTATCCCCGAAAACTTCCAAAGTCAAGTTAATTGGACATAAAGACCTGTGATTTTCCATAATTAAATAAAATATTAATTTGAAACCAGTTGCATTTTAAAATTAGACTAACAGATTTGCAACCAGTTGCATTTTAAATGCAGACAAAGATACTGTATAAATAAACAAAATGAAATTAATTAAATGAAAAGAAAACTACTAACAGTGATTTTCTGGTCTGTATTCCTTCCCGCTTTTCTTATTTAAACATCACTCTTACTTTCTTTATTTTAGATGAAAGTAAATATTATTTGTATATGCAAGTAATATTCTCAATCTTTGTTTATGACTCTTAATAACCTGGAACATGCGTTGAGCGAAATAAACCCGATGGTGTGCTATAATAGCCGGATCAAAATGCTTAATCGTATGATGAGCAATATGTACGATAAAGCCTTAAAACCTTATGGCCTCACTGGCAATCAATTTACGCTACTTTTATTTATAGGAAAAACAAAGTCAACAAACCAAAAGATGATTGCAGATATGTTAATGATTAATTTCAGCACAGTTAGCAGAGATCTGAATAAACTTGACATTGCTAATTGGGTGATAGTTAATAAGGGCATCGATGCACGCAACACAAAAATTTCCCTGTCACCAAAAGGTCTTACTTTACTCGCAACGGTATTGCCGGTTTGGAAAAAAACTAACAGTGAAGTCCAGGTCTTGTTTGGGGATAAGATATCTGAAGGCATTGACCACATGATCAACACTTTAAGAAACAGCAAATAAAAAAATTTACTTAAATACTTGTATATACAATTAATATGAAAACTTTAAACGAATTGAATTTTACAGAACATTACATTGTGTTGGATGACGACAAAACCATTTATGCGCGTGAATATCCACGTAATGGACCGACAATTTTTCTCTTGCATGGTTTTCCCGACAACATTCAGTTATACGACTATCTCATTCCCGAACTTGCTGCTAAGTTTCATATCATCGCTTTTGATTTCCTCGGCTGGCATAAATCGTCAAAACCAGATGCATATTCTTACAGTGCAGCAGACCAACGCAACGAACTTGGTGCAGTAATTGACTATTTCCATGCAGACCACCTTTGGTTGGTTGCACACGACGCTTCGGGCCCTCCCGCAATAAACTTTGCACTTGATAATCCAGATAGGGTAGCAAAACTTGTTTTATTGAACACCTATTATTCTAAAATGCCCACTACACGCAAACCAGAGGCAATATGGATGTTCTCAACACCAATCATCCGCGTTGTTACTGGTTGGGTTGCAAGAACCTTTAAATCTATTAACCGCTTTACTTATTATAGGCAAGTAGGTAAATTTATAAAAAACAAAATCAGGAGAAACGAACTTATACCACAGCTTTACCAATCATTTTCTGATTCTAAAAATTTCCGGGCATTTTTAAAACTTAATGAAGATCTTGATTCGGCGGTTTATAAAAACACGATGAGGGTTTCCGAAATGAAGAAGATCGGAAATAAGGCTCACATTATTTTTGGTGCTGAAGACCCTTACCTTAACGTTGGCGTTGCTAAGTCTTTTTATGAAATATTACCCTGTTCAACGCTGACTTTAATAGAACATGCTGGCCATTATGTTCAGGTAGATCAACCTGAGCAAGTAGCAGAATCCTTGATAGCATTGCTTTAGGTAAATATTCGCCCACTCGGTAACGGTCCAAAAGTGGGTGCAATCTTCGTCCTTATGTTGCCATACTTTTACTGACAAATTGCCTTTTGTCCGCAAATATTCCTTAGTTTCTTTATTGAGCAGGAGTCGTTATGTACTCCTGGATACTTCAAAACTAAAAAATTTACTTCTCCTGCCAGGCGTAATTCTTTGTTTAAGTATCGCCCTCATTATTATGAATTGATCTATATCAAAGAAGGTTCGGGCAAGCACATCATTAACGCAGTTCTGGCTTCGAAGGTAGTATATGACTCTTTTATAGGGCCGGCTTCCCACTCCCGCATAAAATGGGTGGATACGATGTCGCCCTTCTTAAATAAGGTGATCTCGTCCCCAACAGCTTCAACAACACCTGCCGCGTCACAACCCAGAGGATAAGGATATGGAACGGGAAAATCGCCCCGGACAAGCATCAGGTCCATAGTTTAATGAAAAGGCTTTAATATGCACAAGTACCTCATTCGCGCAATAGTATGGAATAAGTGCGTAGGTATCAGATTGGTGCGTACTTGATTGTGTATTTCCAGGTAAGTAACTTTGTTAGGGGAATATAAAAAAGGAAGCAGTCCATAACATGAATAACTTTCATGTAAACATGCTGAAGACTCATGACAAACTGATTGGATCTTGGTCTACTTTTGAAAGAAAATTTGAAAACAATGAAAACAGCAATTGAACATTACCAGAACAAACTTTCATTTGAAATGGACCCTTCCGACCTTTTTGCCGCTTTAGAGGCAAAAGAAAATATTATTGTAATTGACGCCCGAAAGGAATTTGGCTTTGAAAAAGAACACATTCCCGGCGCCATTAATCTTCCGCATCGCGAAATAAATGAAAAAAGCACAGCCGGCTTTGACAGGTCAGCTATTTATGTGACCTATTGTGACGGTATTGGTTGTAACGCCTCTACCAGAGGAGCATTAAACATGGCAAATCTTGGTTTCAACGTAAGGGAACTAATTGGCGGAATAGAATGGTGGAAATTTGACGGCTATGCGACCGAAGGAACCAAGCAGACAGCCGGCTTGCAGATTGAGTGTGCGTGCTAACAGATAATCTATTCTGAATATGAATTTTCATTTAAATCCAAATGAGCGAAATGAGCTATGGGAACTGCTGATAATAGCAGCAGAGCTCTATCAATCCCGTGTTGGCAGTTTGCCCGTTGCACCAGCGCTTAACCCGGAGGAAATCCGATCTTTTATTACTGCCTTCGCTTCCGGCAAGCCTGATAGCTTGCCGGAAATACTTAGGCATGTGATTGAGGGGATGAC
>JAQBNZ010000014.1 GCA_028288285.1 Mucilaginibacter sp. | reverse complement strand
TCTGCAAAATTACACCAACAAGCATATATTCCTTACTGGCTATGTTTTTAAAGAAACGACCTTCCAGCACTACAAAGCTGGCCATTGCTCCATATAAAATAATCATTGAGTATTGAGCATCGTTAGGCGTTACTCCATAATACCCGGCAGCTGCGTTAATGTTACTTGCAGATAAAGCAAACAATACAATCCCCGGCAATATCAAAATGAGCAAAGCAAAACGGATCAGCCACTCCGGTACCCACGATTTAAAAGCTGGTATAGCCTTACTCATTTTCGGCATTTTTAGAAACACTTACGCTCGCATTCATACCTGCACTTAAGAGGCCAACTACTGCGTGGCTATCTGTAATTTTTATTTTAACAGGAATACGCTGCGCTATTTTTACAAAGTTGCCTGTAGAGTTATCCGGTGGAAGTAAAGAAAATCTTGATCCGGTAGCAGGTGAAAAGGAAACTACGCTTCCCATAATTTTTGTTTCGGGATAGGCATCCACCGTAATCTCAACTTTTTTACCAATTTTCAGATATTTTAACTGCGTTTCTTTAAAGTTGGCAATAACCCATTTACCTGTTTCTTTGTCAACAATAAAGGCAAGCGTCTGCCCAATCTGTATTTGCTGCCCTGGCTGAATTGTCCTTTTGCCCATTTTGCCGTTATATGGTGCAGTTATAACCGTATATGATACATCCAACTGGTTACGTTGCAACATTAGCTCCCTGCGTTTTATTTCTGAAAGCACAGGCGATATCTGCGATTTGCTGTCATTTACTTTTGATAAGGATGCCTGGTAATTATTAAGGGCCGCCTGATAATCAGACTGCGAGACGTCCAATGCGCTCTTAACATTTTCCAGCTGCTGTTTAGTTGCCGATTCTACATCATATAATTTCTTATAGCGGTTATATTCCTGTTGTTGTCGGGTTAATTTGGCTTTGGCAGCTGCGATTTGCGCGTTATTAACCTGCGCAATTTTAGCGGCTGTTGCTACATTGCTCTCCAGCACCCTAATTTGCGACTTTGCATTCTGCAGCCCTGCTTCACCTTCCTGGCGTTGCAGAGCATACTCCCTGTTATCAATTATCAGCAACGTATCACCTTTCTTCACATCCTGATTCTCATCATACCTGATCTCTTTAATGTAACCGCTCACTCTGGAGGTAATTGGGTTAATGTATTCTTCTACCTGGGCATCATTTGTTTCATCGTATTTGTTAAAATCATACAGGGTTATTCCACCCCATATACATAAGGCTAAAGCAATAATGCCGGCTACCCATGAGGTGATTTTTGTAATTAATTTGTCTGTATTGGTGTAGGTGTTCTGCTTATTCATTTTATAGGTTGCCGGTAACGTTTTGTAATTGAAAGTATTTAAGTTGCGCTGCAATTTGTGCTGCTGCCAAATCGAAATGGGTTTGCAACAGTTGCGTATCTGCATCCAAAAGATCGGTTATCAGAGAAGTTTGATTAAAATAAGTATTGCTTACTATTCGCCGGTTTTCCGTAGCCTGTTTAACATTGGTTTTACTTACTTCTATACGATTAAGCGCTTCATTAAAGCGCAGGTAAGCCTCATTTACCTGCTGCCTTACGTTATCCTGGGTTTGCGCATGTTCTATCTCCTGGCTTTCATATTCTAACCTGGCCACCTTTGTCTTGTGGTAATTATGGTAAATAGAGGAAATGGCGAAAGAAGCTTTGATCCCACCCATGCCAATACCATAGATAAAGGGTGAATACGGATAAAGAAATATTTGCGGGTAACTGTATTTATACAAGCCAAACAAGCCAATTTTAGGCGACACATTTGCCCTGACATTTTTAAGCTGTAATTTCTTCAGTTCTGTTTCCTGTTCAGATATTTTGATCTGGTAGCTGTTACTGCCTGCATCATTAAGATAATCCTGGTTAGATTTTAAAGTCAATGAATCTAATACACTGTTTTGAGTGGGTGTTATTTTTTGTTCGTCGGGCAGGCCAATAAGTATGTTTAGCTTTTGGTTGGCTATAGTTAAATCATTATTTAGTTGAACCAAAGAAAGCTTTTGTTTAGACAGTTTTAATTCCGCCCTTAATACGTCACTTTTTAAAACTACACCGTTTGCTTTCAATGCCTGAATTTGCAGTAATTGTTTTTCTTGTGCGGCAATGTCTTTTATAAGCAAATCCCTGAATATAATGCTGCGCTGCATATCCAGATAATAAGCGGCGGCTCTCAGTTTAATTTCAGACAGGGTTAGTTTTTTTTGCTCAACAGCAATATTATTTTCTGTCTTCCGTGCATTAATTTCAATATTGGTTTTGTTACCGTTATATAAATTGAGATATGCATCAGCACCTGCCGTGTAAGTTTGGTGTAATACCTCAAACTGTTGCGGAGCTTTAAAAAGGCCGTTTTCATAAATAGGCATATTAGTGATTCTTGCATATTCGCCATCTATATTAACTTCAGGTAGCCGTTCAGATTTTGCATCTTTAATTTGTTCAGCGCTGGCTTCCAGGCGCAGCTGCTTCATTTGAACAGATTTACTAAAATTGGTTACTCGCTCCCAAATCTGGCTTAAAGTAAGTGGTGTATTTTGCAAGGTATCAGCCGGAGATTGATGCGCTGATACGGGATAAAATGAAGCAAGCATCAAGCTTAACAGCAAGAAGGATCTATCGTACGATTTCATAAAAATATGTGTTACAAAACTCTGCCATTTAAGAAAAAGTTATTTTATGTACATTGCCAAACTTTTATTCATTCCAGCCAAATTTCCTATGCTCAATGTTTCTGCTTTTTTATCTGCTATTGATCGTTTGCCGCAATCAGTTTATGTAATGCATGAAAAAAACGAGTTCAGGTTACCGCAACACGCGCATACTAAAGGGCAACTTATTTACATAGAAGGTGGTGTTGCTTATATTCACCTGATAGAAAAAACACTCATTATACCAGCCAGGCATTATGTATGGATACCAAAGGGAGTAAAGCACTTTGTGGAGATGCACAAATCAGTCATAATTATATCTTTATATTTTTATGCTGATGATGATGAAGATCATCCTTTTTTTAACAAAGGCGGAATTTACCCTATTAATACGCTGTTAATGCAAATGCTATCCTATTCGGTAAGGTGGGAGGGAGATGTAGTTCCGGGCGACAAGGCGTTCCCGTTCTTAGCTGGCATTAAAAATATCCTGCCGGAAATAAGCAGGAAAGCTTTACCAATTGCATTGCCAACAACAGATAATGAGCGGATGCAGCCTGTTTTGAAACTTATAAGCAATCATCTTTTTGAACCATTAACTTTATCTACATTGAGCAAGCAAACTGGATTTAGTGAGCGTACATTAACACGCTTGTTTATGGCTACTATGAAAATTTCATTCCTGCAATATTTCAAATTGCTTCGTATGGTGAAAGCGATTGAAATGATGTTGCAGACAGACAAGTCTATAAGTGAGATTGCTTATACATTAGGATATAATAACGTGTCAGCATTTAGTAATATATTTTATCAGCTAACCAAGACCAGGCCGTCTGAATTTGCTAAACAACTACAACTGTAATTGCTTACTGTTTTACCAATTTCTATATTTGTGTAGTCAATTAAGTGGAGTATCTAATAATTGACTTTCTTTATAAGTTGAAAGCATCATCGGGATAAATCCTCGGCAACGAATTAAATGAAATCAAACAGAGCATAAAGGCAAAATCTTAAAGGGATTATCTCCATATATGAACTATGGCTTACCCTGCCACGTTATCCTGATCCAAATCATCTTTTGGTTCCCAAAGCTCAATAATGTTCCCTTCCGGATCGAGCACATGGACGAATTTGCCATATTCATATTCCGCAATCTCATCAATAATGGTCACGTTGTCCTTTTTTAGTTCATCTACCAGCACAACGATATTTTCCACCCGGTAATTAATCATAAATGGCTTGGCTGACGGATTGAAATATTCGGTATCCTGCGGAAACGTGCACCAGGCTGTGGATCCTTTTTTCGACGGATTATCGGCCTGCCACCACTCAAACGTTGCTCCATATTCACTGGTAGCCAATCCAAGGTTTTTGGCATACCACTCGTTCATACCTTGCGGATTATCGCATTTAAAAAACACGCCGCCAAGGCCAGTTACTTTTTTCATATTTAAACATGTTGTACGATTAAAAAAGTGATATAAAAATGGAAGAAAAAGTTGTGCATTAACCAGGCTTTATTTATTCGAATGCAAAGCCATTGCATTGCCTTCAGTATCCATAAAAAATGCCATATATCCAATTT
>JAQBNZ010000172.1 GCA_028288285.1 Mucilaginibacter sp. | reverse complement strand
ATTTGAGCAACTCCAATAAAGGTATAGTAATATCCTGTGAGATGTAAGGCATCGAAATAATGTCCTAAAGGGTTATTGGACGGCAGGCCTGCGGCGAATCGTTCACCCATGATTTTAATATAGCCTGTGGGAATAAAGCTGGCTGCCAGAGCGATGCGACAAAAAATAGCAAACCGTTTAAACCACTCGTCAGCCTTTGCCTCATAGTATAGTTCTTCAATTCTATTCATAATTTTTTACGGGTGATTATTTTACTGAGGAGATAATAAAGAACTAATGCTATGGCAGTCCAGTATAAAGCAAACGCGAAAACCAAAATTGGGGGTGCCGGATCCGGCTCTTTAAATAAAGGCGACAAGGGTCCTATCAAAACCATTTTGATAGGGTATAAAATTGTGGATATGGTGCTTTTCCAGGCTATTGGTGATCCGGTTCCCGGGAACCACTCGCCGTTTACAGGAAAGAGCCGAACTTCGGATCCCAAAAGTGAATTAGAGATAAATTGAAACGTAAAGGCCGAAACGAGGAAGAGAATAACGAATTTTGTTCTTGAAATCTTCATGCTATTGAGACTTTGTAATTAGTAAAAGTACTTTGCAATTCAAAGTTGAATAAATCACTTTGCATTTCAAAATATTTTAAGAAAAATTTAAACTGAGACACTACCATTTTTTAAGTTTATGATCACCAGTAGAAAGTAATGTCTTTTCAAATTATTTAAATGAAATTCGAAAAGTTTCTAATCAATAAAAATGGCTTCATTTTATTTTGAATTTAAACCTAACCGACACGTGAAAGAAAAACTTTGACCATGCTTCATAATTATCCACTCCAACCTATTTAATCTCATAACAATAACTTAACATAGCAACAATACTTTTGTACCACGTATTTCTGACTACTTTTGAGCAACAAAACATAGAACCGCTTGATGAACAGAAAATCTATCTGATTTTGACTTGAATATAAACGCATATGATAAAGTTTATATAAATTTTATATTGCAATAAATAAACTTCATATACATTGCGTATTACTATTTGTTACTATTTGGTAATTGTGTCTTTTGAAGCACCGTTGCCTGGTTCAATATGAAAATTACCGAATTAGCGCGAAGGCTTTGTGGCACTATTGTGTCATGAACATACTCTTCGAATTGTACATAAATAATTGAAGATTGGCCCGGAAAAGACCGCAGTATATCAATATATTTAAATATTATTGATACTTGATAAAGAAAATTTATTCCATAAAAATGAAACAAGGACTTTTGATCGATATGGATGGTGTAATTTACAGCGGTGAAGATTTAATTTATGGCGCTGATAGATTTATCAAGCATTTAATTGATAAAGATATACCATTTGCTTTCATGACTAACAACAGTCAGCGAACAAGCCTTGAAGTTGTGCGCAAACTTAAAAGGCTCGGTATTATTGTTGAAACAAGACATGTATATACCAGTGCTATGGCCACCGGAAAGTTTCTTGGCGACCAGAGTCCTAAGGGTACAACAGCTTATGTTTTGGGGGAAGGTGGCTTACTAAGCAGCCTGCATGAAAATGGGATTACGTTAGTAGACAGTGACCCCGAATTTGTGGTTCTGGGCGAAGGACGAAATTTTACCTTAGAAATGGTTCAGAGAGCGGTGGATATGATCCTCTCAGGCGCCAAATTTATCACTACCAACAGAGATCCCTCTCCTAAAAAACCAGGCTGGAATAATTTGGGTATCGCTGCGACAACAGCAATGATTGAAGAAGCTACCGGCAGAAAAGCTTTTGTTACGGGTAAACCAAGTCCGGTGATGATGAGATCAGCGCGTAAATTCCTCGGGCTTGAAACAGCAGAAACAACAGTAATTGGCGATACAATGGAAACAGATATACAAGGAGGCATTCAAATGGGTTATAAAACAATCTTAGTTCTTTCTGGCATATCAGATAAAGATAAACTGGGTCATTATGCCTTTAAGCCCGATATGATTGTAGGTTCTGTTGATAAAATTGAATTTCCACTGAAGTGGTGGTAACTTCCTTTGCGGTTTCTGAAGCAGAAGATTTGATGAAAGTTCCAAGTCAAAATGATATTTATTATGAACCGGGACAGTAATCTGCATAAGGTTTTTGGAAATCAATTTAGAATCAGATTCCCTGTTACTGGCAGTAAGTAATGGAATCGAAATAAACGACCTTTAAACAATCCCATTTCGAAACTACTATGTATGCCCGTAGAATACGTAATCTTTACCCGTTGTATCTTCCCACCGCCAACCATTTGTTTTAAATTGATGGAAATAAACTCTTTTTGAAGTTATTAGAGATCTATAATGAAGCGCTTTTAGCTGTTACCATTAAAGTTGAAATACAATGAACTTGAGTAGTATAGCAAATGTACAAAAAGTCAAGCTTTTGAATGACTAAAAAGGCCGCCCCTCGCGGGCAGCCTTTATTATAATTAACTATCAACGCAGAAGACGATCAGTTAGGATTAACGATCGGGGTACTTCCTCCATCCGGCGGATTTAAAACTGATTCGTCAGCAGGAACATCCCAGTAATCAAGGAAGTTATAATTAATAACTCCTTTGGTATTAACCACACCTGTGCTGCTAACAATAACAGCATTAGTTATGCCTCCACCTTTAGAAAGATCGTAGATGATACCATAACGGCGCGCGTCATAGAAGGCCAGGCCTCTAAACACTAAAGCTACGCGTCGTTCACTTCTGAGTTGGGCAGTGGCCTGAGCGGCGTTTAAATTGGTTCCCGCCAGTAGAGTTAAACCTGCTCCCTGGTAGCTACGCACATTGTCTATGCTCTGTAACGCTGCAGGTATGTTGCCTGTATTTATTAAAGCCTCGGCTTTCATCAGTTCATTTTCTTCATACGAAGGACCGATGTAAATCTGGTAATTACCTGGCGTCCTGTCACTAAGCACCTGTACACCAGCAATTTTATTACCTCCGTCTACTAATTGCCATCTGGTGCTGAAAGTAAAACCACCTACTTGGTTTAAATAAGGCGTTATGGCGGTAAAGTTATTGCTTAAACGTTTGTCGCCATTTTGATAGCTTTGAATAAAGCGCTCGCTTATTTTAAACGTACTTGACTTAGGCGGGCCGGTGGTTAATGCAGCAACAGAGCCCCCGGTAGATGAAAAGAATCCGTTTGATACAGCTGTACGGCCTGCAAAAACATTATCAGCACTACCTATTCCGGAGTTTACTAAAGTTAGCACGGTAGTCCAATCAGCCGCGGTCATATCTGATACTTTTTTATTTGCAATGATGTTTCTGGCTTTTAATGAATTAATGTTATGTACAAACATGGCAGGGGTAGGTACCGAGCCGTTTCCTGTTTGAACAAAGCTTGGAATCAGCTTGGTTATTACAGCAGTATAATCAGCAGTGTTTGATATACCGCTCAATATGGCCGATGCCGCATCAAGGTTTTTGTTAGACTCGGCAATAAGCGCAGCGCTGTTTACATAGTGGGACGAAATACCATTTACTTTATCATTAATCAAACCTGCATAATACAATGAGCCAAGCTTACTATATGCTAAACCTTTCCACCAATAGCACCATGCCTTAATTGTGTTTTTTTTAGTGGCTGCATCACCACTGAAAGGAATGTTATCTACAAGTGCTAAAACCTGATTGCAAGCATTATTTAAGCCATACATATATGTCCACTCCAGAAAAAACACATTTGAAGGTCGCTTGTCGCGGGTATTGCTTATACGCAAAACCGATTTTTGCGGCGATGAGTTTGTTATTTTACTACCATCATCAAACAGCGCATAATCAGGCAGGTTTACAACGTTAATGTTAATATTAGAAGCCTCTGCACCAATATTATCTCCTAACAATTCATGGTATTGAATCCCCTGCGAAAAATAGCTGTCACCCAAAGGATTTAGTCCGTTTAGTACGGTTGGGTTACTGCCGTTAAAACCACTAATGTAAACCCCACCGGAGGCTAATGAAATAAGGCCGCTCTCTGTTTCTGCCTGATCTAACGTGGGCGAGTTTGGATTTTTTATATTTAATTCTTTTTTACATGACACGGCGCCCAGCAAAGCCGCTGTTAAAATGCATATTGTGAGTATATTATATTTTTTCATTTCTAATAATTTAAGGTGAATTAAAATCCAAGGTTTAATCCTATTTGATAAGATTTCAGGTTTGGTGATGAGCTGTTGTCTACTCCGCGGTCAAACGCTGAATTGGAATTGCCTGTACTAATTTCCGGGTCAAACCCGGTGTATTTAGTAAATGTTAACAAATTACGTCCCGTAAATGTTAATTGTACTTTTCTGAATACTTTATTTTTAATAACCCGTGAAAAGTCATAAGATAAACTCACATTTCTTAAACGAACAAATGAAGCATCTTCGTAAAAATAATCTTTAGTACCGTTTCGTGCCGGGCCGTTCCGTGCTCCAAAATAATCGGCATATATGCTTCGGTAATAGGCTGTATATGCAGCGGTAGTACCACCAATAGTAACAGCTTTATCATAATCACTACTAATTCCGTCACGGTACATCCACTCCTTGGTTTGGTTATACAGGTGACTGCCATGCACCCAGTCAAACTGGAAACCAAAGCTCAAATCTTTGTAACTAAAACTGTTTATAAATGACATATTAAATTTGGGGTTAGGATCGCCAAAAGTATAGGCTTGATTGGTAAACTGTACCCCTTTGGTGGCTTTATTAACAACCATACCGTTAACAATTTCATATTGTGCCAAATTAACGTCAGCAATGTATCTAACACCTTGCTGATTTACTTCCGTTAAGCTTGTTAATGCCTTGTAACCATATATTTGGCCAATTTTACTGCCTGCGCTTAATGTAAGCTGCGTACTGCCTGCAGAGCTGGCTAAGATGATTGGTGGACCATTAATCGCATCAATTTGAGATGTTTGATGGCTAAAGTTGGTAGTGAAATTCCAGTTAAAATCTTTCGATTTCAGCACATTGATGTTTAGTGATGCCTGGAAACCATTTGATGAAAGATCAAGAGCATTAGTTTTTATTGTGCTCGCACCAGTTGATGGCGGAACGCTAACATCATAAATAACGTTATTACCTTTACGTTTCCAATAAGTTGCACTAACATTAAATCCTGATAACCAGTTGCCTGAAAACCCATTAATTGCAAAATCTGTACCGGCTTCAAATTCTTTTGACACCTCTACATTCAATGCTGGATTTTTACTTGCATTCTGCAAAGCAAATGCAAGGTTTGTACCCAAATTTTGAGGTATTAATACCGGATATCTATCAAATGGCTGCGGCTGTATACCTGCTTCGCCATATGCGACCCGCAATTTAAACTCCGGTATTCTGCGGCCCAAACCGCTGTTTTGCCAGAAACTGAAAGATGAAGGGCGGATGTAAGCATTTGCATTAGGAAACGTAAATGGCTTAGAACCCTGACCGAAAGCAGAAGAATAATCACTGCGGAAGCCACCGGATACTCCTCCAAACTCGCCCACATCAATTTTTTGATTTACCACATAACCATAAGTTACAAATGGCTCTGTATAATCAAATGCAACTGCCTGTGTTTGTGTTTGGTTAAAATTGTAAATTGGGTAGCTGGGTAAACCTAAGCCATATGTATCAAACTCCTGGTAGTTATTTTTACGATAATCATACTGAAGTAAGGTTGAAGTGGTAATTGGAAGGTTTATATGAAAGTCTTTCTGAAAGTCTGTCCGGATGGTAGCAGAGCCGTTGAAATTTTGAAAGGTAGTTTTATAAGTGTTTTTATTAAGCTCGCCGGTATTATCACCACCAAAATTGCTAATAAACGAATTCAGGTCTTGTGATGCAATACTTCCTGATTGGTTCTGATAAATATAATTTGCTTCCCGGTTGCTGTGGTTTAAACCATATTTAGCATTTAATTCCACAAACTTATTTATTTTATAATTAGCCTGAAAATTCTGTAGAATGTCAACCCTGTTGTCCCGGGTCTGCCCATACTCCGTGTAATAGAAAGGGTTACTACCATTTACGCTTACCGTGCCGGAGCTTAAAGAGAATGGAAGCGTACCATCTGACAGGCGCTGGTTAAAGTCATAAAATGGCGAGGAGTTAAGCGCGTTAAATAAGCCACCGGAATTACCTACGCCTAAACTTCTGTTAAGGGTATTACGGTTATAAATTAATTGAGTAACCGATCTCAATGTAAAGCCTTTAAAAAGTTCTATCCCTAAGTTGGTAACTAAGTTTGTACGGTCGTTATACCCATTTGTCCGAATAGTACTTTGCTGATGATTATTGGTTACACCAACATTATAATCAAATTTTTCTGTAGCGCCAGAAATGTTAACACTGTTGTTAGTAGTGTATGCCGTTTTAAATAGCTGATTAATATGATCGTAATATTTAAGGTTTGTACCATATGGCTTATTGCCAATGTTCAATGGATTTGACATTGCCGTGGGATTGCCATTACCGGAAGCAAATGCCCAGGTTACACCCGGAAACGTTCCGTCCTGGTCTAATGCTATAATATTACCGCTATTATCAACAAAGTTGCCGCTTGCATCTGTTTTAAAACTATTGAATTTTGCTTGGTGTACATTACCACTATTTATTATGCTATTTGCAGCAACACTACTTGATACATTTATTTGCGGTTTGCCTTGCTGGCCCTTTTTAGTAAAGATTTGGATAACACCGTTTGCACCCTGCGCACCATATATGGTTGAAGATGCAGCACCCTGAACTACTTCTATTCGGTCTACATTACTTAAATCCAGTAGACTTATATCGGTAGCCCCGGATTCAACACCATCAACTAATATCATTGGGGATGTACCACGCTGAATAGTATTAATACCTCTTAGCAAAATATTTGTACGGGCTCCTGGCGTACCGTCAACTGATGATATTTGTGCGCCGGGAATTTTACCAACCAATGCCTGATCTATTGAAGCCGTTGGAGTTTGAGGCAAGCTCTTAGAAGAAACGGCTTCTACAGAAATACCCAGCTTCGCTTTACTTGTAGCTACACCAGAACCAGTAACAACCACTTCCGTAAGTTGCCGGTTACTGGCAGCAAGCTTAACATTAATGACGGTTCCTGTCAATGGAAGCTCTGCAGTTATGTAGCCAATAAAGCTAAAGGACAGAGTGGTGGCACTTGCAGGTACTACCAATGAGTATTTACCTTCTGCAGATGTTTGCGTGCCAAGGTTTGTGCCTTTAACACCTACGCTTACCCCTGGTATGGGAAATCCATCATCCTTAGATGTTACAATACCTGACACGGTTCGGGTTTGACCCCAAGCTAAGTTTCCCATAAAGAGCAGAAGAAAACAAAGCATGTTCCTTAGTAAATGTTGTTTCATATTATCTTTTTATTTAAATTTTAACATTTACAAGGTAATATGTAACAAATTAAATACAATAGCAGTTGGTATTTTTAATAAATTGACAATTAATTAGCTTGATTTTACGCATAAGTGAAAAAAGTATTTAATTTTAAGTGTATTAATTGCTATTTTTTTAATAAAAAGTCAATTATTATGTAATCTATTTAACTAAATACGTGAAATTATAGATATTTTTCATAGAAACAGTCCAATTTTTGGACAAATACTGTAAATTTTATATAAAATATAATATTTACCTCAATTAAATAAGAAACAATCACAATTAAAGAACATATATCAGCAATAGATACATTTTAAGTGTATCTATTGCTATTCTTTTTAACTAGATATCAACTATTATTAATATGACAAACAAAAAACATCAAATTATACCGTTGTTTGCTGAAACGATAGAACATTTTACGAATTACTGCAGATTATTGATAGAAAAATTAAATTTTAGGCCAGTCTCAGAAGAGTGCCCTTAAGTTTGTCAGAAAAACTGAAAACAACACATATTAGTAGGATTATTGCTCCTGATAAATCGAATAATCCACATAATTCCATTCTGCGCCACCATAATGCAAATTCCCGGTCGGGCTTAGTTAATGGCAAGTCATTTAGGGAGCATTCCACAGCAGCCCTGTAACGCCCGATTCTTTCGGCTACAGCAGCAGGGGGGGGGCGGTTTCCGACTACCAGCAGATGGCTCGGCGGCGGGAACTGACACGGCACAGGCATTCCGTGATGCGGTTAACTATTCTAAACCCGTACCGAAGGCTAACCCGGCCCACTCGTAACGTTGATAACCGGATCATTAATTTCCAAAAGGACGCTGAACTATACGGCCGATACGGTGACCTATGTAAAGGACACTAATGAATTGACTCAACCAGACAAAGCGCTCGACAACAGGTCAAGGAAATGGAGAAGCTGGACAAAGAAATGAGCAATTTAAAAAGCGAAAGGTAAAGAATAGCGAGCGCGAACGTGTACCGCAATTGAGCACCTATTCGGAATAAAGCTTAGGTATAATTTTTGAATCAGAATCTTCAGTAAAGGAGGCTCTTTTGCTGAAAGGATACATCGTGCTATGGAAAAGGAACTACAAAATTTCAAGATCGCCCGTTTTGCCTTAAGTGCCAAATTTGAGGACATCGGTGCACAAAATATCAGCCAGCTGAAACGGCACCTGCTGGATGCCCTGGGCTCCCTTATTCATGCCAGCACCAAACCGGCTATCCAAAAACTACTGCGGCAACTACAAGTCATGGGCGAAGGGGGTAAATGTAAAGTGCCGCTGATCGGCAACCTGCCTTTTGACCGCGCAGCACAGCTGTATACGGCATTGATCCGCTACCCGGATTTTATGGATAATTTCATGGGTAAGGAAGCAACCTGTCATCCGAGTGATAACATTGGGCCCCTGTTAGCTGCGTCACAGTATCAGCCAACCTCCGGCGCAGATTTCTTAGTGGCTATGGCGGTAGCCTACCAACTCGAATGCCGGCTGGTGCTGGAGATTCCGGTAATGAAGGAAGGCATCGACCATACGCTGTTACTTGGTTACTCTATGACTGCGGGTTTAGCGAGGTTGCTAGGCTTGACCGAAGAACAGACCGCCCATGCTCTGGGCATTACAGGCACGTCAATCAGTCCGATGGTGAGCAGCCGCGCCTCCTATACCTATGAATGGAAAGGCTTTGCCTCCTCTATGGACGCGCTGGATTGTATGAACATTGCTTTGTTGGCAAAAGAAGGTATGACCGGGCCGATAGCAGTGTTTGAAGGTCCCAAAGGCTTTAACGAAGTGTTTGGCATGAAGCTGGATTATGATTGGAGTAAGGAATCCTTTGAATTGATTCCCAAATGCGTGCTGAAGAAATACAACGTGGAAGTGCATTCACAAGCCACGCTCGAAGCCATTGAGGAGTTGAGGAAAGCAAATGTCTTTAGCGCGACGGACATTGAAAGCATTGATTTGACCACTTTTTTAACCGCCTATCATATCATCGGTTCAGGAGCCTATGGCGACCGGCAGATAGTCGAAACCAAGGAACAGGCCGATCATAGCCTGTTCTACGCGGCAGCTGTATTATTACTGGATGGTGAAGTTTATCCCGAGCAATATGAACCCGAACGGATCAAACGTGAAGACGTACAGGAACTGCTGCACAAGGTAAAGGTGAGCACCGGCTTTCCGCTGCATAAACCGCTTATTGTAGCCGGCGCCCTTGATCCCTATACGCTGGCGTACCCGGATAAAATGAAAACAAAGGTTAAAATTGAGCTTAGGAACGGACAAACGCTGACGCGCGAGCAGGAAGATTACCACGGTTTCTTCACCCGGCCTTTTAGCTGGGAAGATACCATTAAAAAGTTTCGGCGGCTAAGTGATGGCGTCATATCCAGTGAAACGCAGGAGCGGTTGATTGAAGTAGTTAAAGAGTTGGAAACCCAGCCCGATATGTCAGGCCTGATCACACTGCTGGCTGAATTAGGAAAAAGGCAATATACTAACTAATTATTTACAAAAATACGCATCAATAGGAGCTACCTTCGGGCTCTATTCAAACTACAAACTACTCAAAAATAGTTCCCTATCCCTATTTGCTATATTTCGGTCAACAGGTTACCCAAACAATGAACTGCTTAGGTAACGGTCGCCGCGGTCGCAGGCAATAAAAACAATAGTGCCTTCGCTTAGTTCTGTCGCCAGCTTTATTGCCGCTGAACAGGCTCCTCCTGTGCTCATGCCAGCAAAAATACCTTCTACCCTGGCCAACTTCCGGGCCATAAGCGTGGCTTCTTCTTCAGAAATATCCATTGTCCGGTCCACGCGTTCAGATTCAAATATCTTTGGAAGATATGCCGCCGGCCAGCGGCGGATACCGGGTATCGAGGACTCTTCTGTAGGCTGGCAACCAACAATCTGTATAGACGGATCCTTTTCCTTCAGGAACCGCGAACAGCCCATAATTGTTCCTGTAGTACCCATAGCGCTAACAAAGTGGGTGATGCCACCATTGGTATCACGCCAGATCTCCGGCCCTGTTGTTTTATAATGCGCCATATAATTATCGCTGTTAGCAAACTGATTAAGCAGGAAATAACCTTTAGAGGCACCCTTCTCTTCCGCATAGTCGCGGCACACCTCTATATTTTCCAGCAGGGTTACTTTTGCTCCGAAAGCTTCCATGGTCAGCGTGCGTTCCCTGGTTGAATTTGCCGGCATCACAAGTTCTATCTCCAGGTTAAACAAGCAGGCGATCATGGCCAGGGCGATACCCGTGTTACCGCTGGTGGCTTCTACCAGTCGTGTACCTTTGTTGATCTCGCCGCGCTCTATAGCGCTTCGTATCATATTGAGCGCAGCCCTGTCCTTCACACTTCCCCCCGGATTGTTGCCCTCCAGCTTGGCAAACAACTTTACATTTGGGTTTGGATTAAGTTTTGTTATCTCTGCCAGGGGCGTGTTGCCGATCAGATCAATAATGGCTGCCATAGTTTTATTCTTTAAATATTATCTGTAACGGTTCGCACCGTAACCACCGGATTATGGTATACAGCGGAAAAAGGTGCGATACTTTGCGTCAGCCATACATTACCACCGATCACACTATCGTGCCCAATGACGGTATCCCCACCAAGAATGGTGGCACCTGAATAGATCACAACCCGGTCTTCCACCGTTGGGTGCCGTTTAAATCCCGCCAGTTCCTTACGCACGCTTAAAGCACCGAGGGTTACTCCCTGGTACAATTTAACCCTGTTCCCGATCATACAGGTTTCTCCTATAACAATGCCTGTACCATGATCGATGTGGAAATATTCGCCAATGCGTGCTGAAGGGTGTATGTCGATACCGGTTTTAGAATGTGCGTGCTCAGTTAATATACGGGGGATCAATGGCACATGCAATT
The DNA here is from genome assembly GCA_028288285.1 of Mucilaginibacter sp. Lineage (GTDB taxonomy): Bacteria > Bacteroidota > Bacteroidia > Sphingobacteriales > Sphingobacteriaceae > Mucilaginibacter. The sequence continues at coordinate 18,738 of JAQBNZ010000172.1, read as the reverse complement.
TGCAAAGCAGGTGCGCGATCCTGTAAAAACAGATGGCATAAAATCCGGGATAGGTTCGTATTACTTCGTATTCGCTTTGCGCCGCCGGGTCACCGTCAAAAATAGCCTTCATATCCGTAAGCAATACTTCATAAACGGCCGCCAGGTTTGCAAAGAATTCATCTGCCACCTGCCCGCTTTCATGTTCTAAACTACCCGTACTTGCTGTAATAACGCGTGTTAACTGTAAGGTGAGCCGGGAAGCTTCTTGTGTTAATTCGGTGACTGTAGTAAATGTGTTTCTGGCGTGTTCGGGAAACAACAGATTAATCACATCCAGCGCCCAGCCCGCTATCGTTTCGTTCGAAGGGATCTTATTACCGTTTACCGGCCGTTCCAATATCCGCCTGTATAAGTCGTCGTTCATTGCGGTACAAATATAGTGATATTAACAGCCTGTATTTTTCGTTTTTTAAACGCCTGAAATAAACATATCATCTCCGGATATATTCTTCAGGTCAGAAAGAAAGTGTTGGGATAAATGAGGATACTATGGTATATTTTGAGCTGAGCTTTACACTATTTGAGTTTAAAATATTCTATAAAACCCATCACTCCTGATGGGTAAACCCCAAACCAAATAATCAATAAACTAAGAACCGATAAAGCTATAATGCTTACCATGTAAAAAACGGGGTTTGCTTTTTCTTCTGCAGGTAAGATACTTTTTTGTCCGGCGAACATCGTGGTTATAATCCGGAGATAATAGTACAAACCAATTACGCTACTGATGACCAGGATTAAAGCGGTTATCCAAAATCCCGACTGGAGTCCTGCTGCTAATATGTAAAATTTCCCAACAAAGCCAACTGTGAGCGGAATCCCAGCCAGGGAAAGTAAAGCTGAGCTAAATATGCAGGCCAAAATAGGGTGTTGCCAAAATAATGCTTTATAGCTTTCTATGTTTTCCGCATCCGTTTCTTTATTGGATAAAACAGTCACGATGCCAAACGCGGTTAGTGTGGTAATAAAATAGGCCATCAAATAAAAACTGAGTGCTTTTATGCTCATCACACTGCCCGGAATAAATGCAACTAATAAATAACCGAGGTGTGCAATAGAGGAATAAGCCAGAATACGTTTCACATTTTTTTGTTGTACTGCAAGCAGGTTGCCTATAATCATAGAAGCTATGGCAATACACATTAAAATAAGCATTACAACATTAAACCTGAAGCCATCAATCATTATAAAAAAGCGAAACAGCACTGCAAACACTCCGCCTTTTGAGGCGGTAGCAATAAAGGCGGTAACCGGTGCGGGTGCGCCCTCGTATACATCAGCAGTCCACATATGGAACGGGACCACCGCCAGTTTAAATCCCACTCCTACTAACATCATTCCCAACCCTGTAAGAAATAGAGGAGATAATGATGGAAGTGACCTTAGGCTATGGGCAATCATTGAAAACTCCATGCTTCCGGTTTCAAGATAAATTAAGGCCATCCCAAAAAGAAGAAAGGCTGAAGAGAATGCCGCCAGAACAAGGTATTTAATTCCCGCTTCTATATTATGATGCCTTACCCGCAAATAGGAAATCAGGGCATATAAACCAACCGTCAGAATTTCAAGGCCCAGGAATAAAGAAACAAAATGCTTACTTACCGCCAATACACAGGCCCCGAGTGTACACAGAAAAAGCAATACGTAATATTCTTTGGGGCTTTCTTCTTTCTCTTCAAAATAAATATAAGAAAGGATATTGACCACTAAGCTTGAAAAAATGATAAGGCCCATAATAAATACCGAGAACCCATCTATCACCAGCAATGGTTCAATGTGGTATGGAAGTGATTTTTGAATATAAAATAGCGAAGAAAAGGCAACAATAAATAAAAGCAAGCTACTTAGCTGAATTACGCGGTGACTCAATTTTATTGCTATTAAAAGCATGACAAGCACAGAAGAACCGGCAAGTAATAATAATGGCGTAAGAGCGAAAAAATCGTTACCTGACATAGTGTTCTTCTTATTTTTTGACCAGATATTTATGTGTACTTAATGGTGTTGTATGATAGCTATTTTGCACATTTTTATTTTCAGGTGTGAAAACATGCGCCAACTTATTAATCATGGGCTTAACTGTATTAATAACCGGTTGTGGGTACAAGCCCAGCCATACAATAGATAGCGTTAGAGATGCCATTACTATTATTTCTCTAAATGAAAAATCACTAACATGATCTGATCTTTCTGATGGGCCTAAAAATACTTTCTGTACAATACGTAAGGAATAAATGGCAGAAAAAACAAGTCCGATTGTGGCTATAATAGTAAGTAATACGTTGGCTTTGAAAGCGCCCAATAATATCAGGAACTCAGCAATAAAATTCCCTAATCCGGGCAAGCCTAAAGATGCCATGGCAAACAGCATTCCTATAGCCCCCATTTGTGGCATCTGGGTCCAAAGTCCGCCCATGTGGTTAATGTTACGGGTATGCAGGCGTTCTTTCAGCATCCCTGCCATAATGAACAAAGCCCCTGTACTTATTGCATGGGTAACCAGTTGCATCACAACGCCCTGTAGCGCCAGTTCATTAAAAGCAAAAATACCCAGTATCACAAAGCCCATGTGGCTAACACTTGTATAAGCCACAAGGCGTTTAAGATCAGTTTGGGAATAAGCCAGGATAGCTCCGTAAATAATCCCGATAACACCGAAGAGCATTGCCCATGGTGCTAAATCGTGGGCTGCTTCAGGAAATAAAGGCAATACAAATCTTAATATGCCATAAGCGCCTGTTTTTAATAATAGGCCGGCCAGTATTAAGCTTCCGGCTGTAGGAGCTTCGCTATGTGCATCGGGCAACCAGGTATGAAATGGCACTATAGGTAATTTCACCACAAAAGCAATCATAAAGCCCAGCATCAGCCAAAAAGCAATATGAGGCGGAATAACGGTTCCCAGTAATTCAAAATAGTTGAAGGTATAAAGACCAGTGTTTTGACCATGAATAAAATATAAGCCAATTATGGCCAGCAACATCAACAGACCACTGGCCTGGGTGAAAATAAAAAACTTGTAGGCGGCATAAACCCGGTTTTCACTCCCCCATATACCAATCAGAAAATACATGGGAATAAGCATTACCTCCCAAAAAAAGTAAAACAAGAACAAATCCATCGCCATGAAAACCCCGGAGATTCCGGCCAGTATCCAAAGTAAATTGAAATAATAAAAACCTACCCGTTCTTTCACATCGTTCCAGGAACACAGTACCGCCAAAACTCCAAGGAAAAAAGTTAGCACAAGCAGCAACAAGCTTAACCCATCAATAGCCAGATGAAAGCTTATACCAAATGACGGTATCCAGTCATGCCTATAGTCAATAATCCATGTGTTGGTAAGATGGGGATTAACTGTGCGGTATTGGTTAATCCAAAAAAATACAAAAGCTATAAAACCAACTGATACTGTACAAAGTGCAATCCAGCGGGGCAGGTTTCTATTCCATTGCCCTAACAGGAGGGCCAGTAAGCCCCCTCCCATTAATATGCCGATGACATAAATAAGTATCATAACATTATTTGCATACTTAATATAATTATTGCTCCTATAACCAAACCCATAATATACCACCTTAATGACCCCGACTGGGTAAATGACAAGGATTGATAAAGGCTGACAGTGACAAACGTAACACCTTGATAAAGTTTATCAACCACATCATTTTTGTTAACATTAGCTATAAAAACAATGGGCCTCACAATTAATGTGTTGTATAATTTATCAAAGCCCCAGCCCGAAAACCAAAAAAGATAGAGGTTCATAACAAACCTTGATTGCTTTAATTTTTCAATACGTTGCGGTTGTTTATAGTAGAAAACATAAGCCACGTAAATTCCACCAAAAGTTGACAGCAATGCCAGCAGCTGAAATTGCAATTCATTATTCATCCCGGCTTTTAAAACCGTTTCGGGCAATACCTGGTGAAGCAGGTCGGAAAAAAGTGTAAAGTGGCCAAAATTATGAGGCAGTTCTATAAAGCCTGCAAAAAGAGAAAAAAAGGCCAGAACAATCAAAGGTACGGTCATTAGTTTGCCGGGGTGATGACCAATTTCTGTTTTAGCTTCGCCCCAAAAAACAAGGACCATCATCCGGGTGGTATATATTGCGGTAATGAAGGCGCCCAGCAAAGCAATAAACCATAGCAATGGGTTTCCTCCTTCGCTCGCCCAGGCATACCATAGTATCTGATCTTTGCTATAAAATCCGGCGCTTATCAATGGCAGTGCTGCCAACGAGGCCGACCCGATAAGGAAGGTCCAGAAAATGACAGGAAGTTTGTTTTTAAGTCCACCCATTTTAAACATATTGTGCTCGTGATGCAATGCTTCTATCACTGCTCCTGCTGCCAAAAATAAAAGGGCCTTAAAAAAGGCGTGGATCATGAAATGGAAAATAGCTGCTGCCCATGCGCCTACACCCAATGCCAAAAACATATACCCTATTTGGCTGATGGTAGAGTAAGCCAGTACCCGTTTTATATCATATTGCGTAAGTGCGCTAAAACCGGCAATGAATAAGGTGGCCGCTCCAATCACAGCAACTATCATTTGTGCTATTGGCGACAATTGAAAGATAATATGCATCCGGGCAATGAGGTAAACGCCTGCTGTTACCATAGTAGCGGCATGAATTAGCGCGCTTACAGGCGATGGCCCTGCCATAGCATCGGGCAGCCAGGTTTGCAATGGCAACTGTGCTGACTTGCCCACGCCACCAGCAAGTAACAATAGGGCTGTAATGGTAGCTATTGAAGCGCCTTGTTGCCAAAGAACCGGGGCTTTGGTTAAAATATCTGGAATAGCCAATGTGCCGAACTGATAAAAAATTACAAAAAGCCCTATGGCCATGGCTGTGTCGCCAATGCGGGTGATGATAAATGCTTTGCGGGCTGCATATCCGTTGACCGGATTTTCATACCAAAAACCAATCAGTAAGTAACTGCACAACCCCACGCCTTCCCAGCCTAAGTACAGTAGTAATAAGTTATCAGCCAATACTAGCAGAAGCATGGAGAATACAAACAAGTTCATGCAGGCAAAAAACCGCGAATAATCTTTGTCGCTGGCCATAAAACCTGCCGAATAAATATGTATCAGAGCCCCGATGAACGTAATTACAAAAATAAAAACGAGGGATAATGCGTCCAGGAAAAGCGTAATATTAGGGTTGAAATCGGCTACCTGCATCCATGTCCATAAGGTTTGGGAATAGTACCCGGTAGCCGGGGGATGGGATAAAAAACTAATACCGATTATAAGCACTAGGATAGCTGAAAGGCTTACGCTCCCGGCACCAATTATGGCAACCCAAACACGGGATATATGTTTGCCTGCCAATGCCAGTATTAAAAAACCGGCAAAAGGCAAAACCGGTACAAGCCATAACAAGTTATTCATATTACCTTATTTATATGCGTTTCTGCTCTAACCTCTATTTCAATTTAAACTATCCTTTCATTTCTTTCAACTTGTCAATATCCAGTGATTTATGCTGATGATAAATTTGCAGTATGAGCGCCAGTCCAATTGAGACTTCTGCTGCTGCCATAGCGAGAATAAAGATGAACATCACCTGCCCATCTGGTTGTGCCCAGCGCGAACCCGCAGCCACAAAGGCTAAACCCGAAGCATTCAGCATTACTTCTACAGATAGCAGCATAAAAATGATATTCTTTCTAATAATGACACCGGCAACACCAAGCACAAAAAGCAAACCTGCCAATAACATGACTATTTCTGTGGATGATTTCATAAGGCGTCCTCTTCTTTTAAAAACCGATGTAAAATCATTTTTTTATGCTGCCCTATATGTGCCGCGCCAACCACGCCTGCCATTAATAACATAGCCGCCAGTTCAACACCAATAAGGTATGGCCTGAATAATGAAACAGCAACAGCTTTTGGATCAACAGTTTGCAGGCTGTACGGTGCTGCATGAGCTGTAGTGATCAGGTAAAATAATTCGGCAAAAAGAATAGCAGACAAAATTGCCGGGCCAATCCAAACCTTTGGTTTCAGCCATTCTTTCTCCTGCCTCGCTGTTTCTTTGCCCAGGTTTAAAAGCATTATCACAAAAATAAAAAGCACCATAATTGCCCCGGCATATATGATAATTTCAAGCAATGCAGCAAACGGTGCACCCAACAAAAAAAATATTACAGAAATGGATAACAAGGAAATGATGAGGTACAGCAGCGCATGTACAGGGTTATGCCTGGTGATGACCATGATTGTAGAAATTACGGTCACAAAAGCGGTTATGTAAAAAACGATTTCCATTTTTAAGGTAATAAACTGTGTATGTCAACTGGTGGCTCCTCGTTATCACCTTCACCTTTCGCTTTTATACCAGCAGCCAATCCGGCAACTTTGTAATAATTATAACCAGGGTACTTCCCTTCGCTATTTATCAATAGATCCTCTTTTTCATAAACCAGGTTCTGCCGGTCGTATTCGGCCATCTCAAAATCAGGGATTAGCTGAATAGCGTAGGTAGGGCAAGCTTCTTCACAATAGCCGCAAAAAATACATCTTGAAAAATTGATGCGAAAAAACTCCGGATATCTTCTGCCATTCTCATCTTCAGTAGCCTGTAATGAAATACAATCTACCGGACAAGCGGCCGCACATAAATAACAACCCACACAACGCTCACCCATGTCCGGGTCACGGGTTAATACAATTCGTCCCCGCCAGCGCGGATGCAGTACCACCTTTTCTTCAGGATACTGTATGGTTTCTCTTTTTCTGAACATATGCAGAAAAGTGAGCCCTATTGTTCTTAATATACTAATCATCGCTTCTCTTTTTAGGTTAACCTCAATTCCATATCATCATTTATTCATCATTAATACAATTCCTCCTGTTACTAGTAAGTTTAATAAAGCCACGGGTAATAATATTTTCCAACCATATTCCATCAACTGATCATACCTGGGCCTCGGAAGTGAAGCCCTTAGTAAGATGAAAAACAGTATAAAAACAAAAGTTTTAAGTGAAAACCAAAGTAAAGGAGGTAAAAATGCCGGGCCTAACCATCCCCCAAAAAACAGTGTAACCGCCATAGCTGAAATGAGCGTGATACCCAGGTATTCGCCAATAAAGAACATCCCGAATTTCATCCCGGAATATTCTGAATGAAAACCGGCCACAAGCTCGCTTTCAGCTTCCGGGATATCAAATGGCAGGCGGTGAGTTTCAGCGATACCCGCAATCATGAAAATAACAAACCCTGCCGGTTGAGTAATTATATACCAGCATCCTTTTTGGGCAAGTACAATATCTGTAAGCCTGAATGAGCCTGAAAGCATCACCACGCCCATAAGCGAGAGTCCCATAAACACTTCATAACTGATCATTTGCGAGGCTCCACGTAATGCCCCTAATAAAGAATACTTGTTATTGGAGGCCCAACCACCCAGTACTATACTGTAAACGCCCAGAGATGACATTGCCAGAAAGAAAAGTAAGCCAATATTCAGGTCGGCGATGAGGATGCCCGGTGCATAAGGAATGATAACAAAGCTCATGAGTACAGTGGCACCAATAAGAGTTGGAGCAATCACAAAAATTGTTTTATCAGCAAATGGAGGGATCCAATCTTCCTTAAAAAACAGTTTAATAGTATCGGCAACTACTATGAGCAACCCAAACGGGCCAGCACGATTTGGGCCATACCTATCTTGCCAAAGTGCCAGCATTCGCCGTTCCAGCCAAATCAGCCAGGCAGCTATCGTAGTTAATGTAAATAACAATACTACAATCATCAGTATATATGGAAGTATTGTACTCATATTGCTGCTTTAGTTAAAATTCCTGTTGCCGGCCAGTCAATACCGCCAAGACCGGGAATGTTAAAAGGTATGCCCGCCAGGCCATTGGGCAGTTCATCATTTATTTTTGCAGGTAAGTCATAATAATACTGGTCTTTGATTTGCATCTGCATAATATCGTTTTCGCTGATATTTAAATTTGCAGCATCATGTTTATTTATAGCGATATAAGGCCGGGGAGAGCGTTGTGCAATACCGGGTGTATAAATACTTAGCTCTTCGGAGCCGAAAATGTGCGGTAAAGGTACAAGCAGCCATTCCCCGGGCGATGGCTTAAAGGCAGGAGATATATTATTTAGAAATGCATTTTCAGTAACAGCATTTTCCGGGAACAACCTTTTGCCCGGATCACCTCCATGCAAAGGCCCGCCAACCTCTGCCTGGTATTTATTAAGTGACTGTACCGAATTCCAGCCCGGCGCCCAGTAAAAGGGGATTAAAGGAGCAGGCGGCATTCCTTTATAGCCCTCCATCGTATATGATAAAGCCGAATCAGGATCTTCAGGTGGTTTGGGTTCACTCACATTAATATTGGCCAACATAGCAGTGCGGCCACTATAACGATGCGGTTCACGAGGAATTTTTTGTCCGGCAATGCGAAAATCAGCGGGTGGTGCTACCGTTTCCGCTCCTTTAAACTGGGGCATTAATTCAACCATTTCAGCCATCAAATCGTCCGGAGTAGTCAAATCTTCCCTACTTACCCCATTTTTAAATTGCCTGAATTCGTCCAGCCACCTCCAGCTTTCTCTTAAATTTTCATTCTTAGGCATAAATACCTGGAAGAAACATTGTGCCCTTCCTTCGTTATTTACTATTGTCCCATCGGCCTCTGCAAAGGTGCCAACGGGTATCAATACATTGGCCTGGTTAGTAGTATCATTGTGTAGATGGTCAAGTACAATAAGTTGTTTACAATGATTAAAGAAACTGTCAATATCCTTTTTGGCACCTCTGCGGTACAGATCATTTTCCACAATAATCACGGTATCAGCTTCGCCCTTTTTCAAAACTTCCGCCGCCCGGTTTAATGATGGAGCCTGCATCATAGCCAACCCCATTGAGTTGCATTCAGGCACTACAAAGCACAAGCTGGCTTTTTTATCTTCGGTACCCAGGGCAAAAGCTATGTTTGAAGCAGCTTTAAGAATAGCTTCACTACACAAGCTTGTTCCGCAAATTATCAATGGTCTTTCGGCTTTTTTCAGGATATCTGCAATGTGCCGGGCAAGGGTTAAAGTATCATCATCCATATCCCCTAATGCAGGAGCCGTATTGTTAAGGTAATTGGCAATGGCAAAGCCCAAACGTGCAATATCATCAGGTGATATATACCGGCTATCGGAGGCAATTTCGTCCAGTTTGGTTTGAGTTGGATAGGCTATAAAAAGCGCCCCTTTTTCCTGCTGAGCAAACTCACGTAACGCGGCATCATGCCAGGAGGGTATATTTATTTGCTGTGCATTTTCAAAAGGTTTTTTTTGTACGGCTTGTCTTAGTGCCAACGCCAGTCGTGGCGCGGAATTGGTCAAATCTTCCCCCAGTATTAAAACCGCATCGGCGGATTCTGTTTCTTTTAAAGTAGGTGTATGAATGTGGCCTGAGTTTACTGTACTGAGGACAGTACGCATCAGTTGAGCTTCATTTTCAGAAATACCCTGATAAAAGTTCTCTTTTCCTACCAGTTGCATCAAGGCAAAGTTCGATTCAAGTGATGCCCGCGGCGAACCGATACCTATTACTTTGTTGTTTGATAAAGTCTCGGTAAGGTGGTTATATAGACTTTGTTTATCCGTAGCGTCCGGAATCTTGCTGCGTATTAATGGTTGCTGAATACGGTTAATACTGTTTACAAATTCATACCCAAACCGCCCCCGGTCACAAATAAAATAACCGTTTACCTCACCATTAAAACGGTTTGTGATCTGCCTCAGTTCACCATATCGTTCCCCCGCAATAATATTACAGCCCAGGCTGCAATGCTGGCAAATAGAGGGCGCCATGGTCATATCCCATTTTCGGGTGTAATGTTCTTTGAGGGTTTTGTCGGTAAAAACTCCGGTAGGGCAAACTTCTGCCAGGTTACCGCTAAACTCGTTTTCAAGTATGCCATCCTGCGCCCTTCCAAAATAAACATGATCATGAGCTGCAAATACATCAAGGTCTTTTCCGCCTGCATAATCTTTATAAAACCTAACACAACGATAACACTGTATACAGCGGTTCATTTCATGATTAATAAACGGACCCAGATACTGATTTTTATAAGTACGTTTTTTGTATTGAAACCGACGATAAGTGTGGCCCGTCATAACGGTCATATCCTGTAAATGACAAGAACCTCCCTCATCGCAAACAGCGCAATCATGTGGATGATTAGTCATGAGCCATTCTATAACCTGTGAGCGAAAAGCTTTGGCAATGGGGTCATTAACAGACAAATACATATTGTCTCTCACCGATTCCATACATGACATTACCAGGCGGCCATTGGTGTCCTGTTCGTCTTTAAAAAGTTTAATGGCACATTGGCGGCAGGCGCCTACCGAACCCATTGCAGGATGCCAGCAAAAATAAGGCAGGTTAAAACCAAGCGTAAGACAGGTTTCGAGCAAGTTTTTGCCGGGTGTTACTTCGTAAGCTTTACCATCAATATAAATTGCTGCCATTGTGTTTCACCTCCACGGACATCTTTTTTCGTTTATATGCTTTTCAAAATCTTCGCTAAAATATTTCAGGCCGCTTTGCAGCGGCTCCATTGCTCCAGGTGCCAGGGCACAAAATGTATTACCCGGTCCTAAAAATTTGGTATGCATCCTTAATAATTCCAAATCTTCCGGCCGGCCCTCTCCATTTTCAATGGAAAGCAAAATCTTTTCTGTCCAGGGTAATCCTTCCCTGCAGGGCGTGCACCAGCCGCATGATTCCTGTGCAAAAAAATGCTCCAGGTTATGCACAAAACCAACCGGGCAGGTATGGTCATCCAGAATGATCATTGTGCCTGTACCCAGCCGGCTGCCGGCTGCGGCAACTGATTTGTAATCCATTTTAATATCAAGATGCTCTTCCACCAAAAAATCAGTAGAGGCACCTCCCGGAAGCGCCCCCTTGAATTTATAGCCATTTTTCATTCCACCGGCATGCTCTTCAATAAGCTGCCGCATAGTAGTATTCATGGGCAGTTCCCATAAGCCCGTCTTATTTACTTTGCCACTAACACCATATAATTTGGTTCCGGCATCAGCTCCGGGACTCAGGCTTTTAAACCAATCAGCTCCATTATTAACTATATGCGGAATATTACAGAGTGTTTCTACATTATTAACAATTGTGGGTTTGCCAAATAAACCGCTTACCTGCGGAAAAGGAGGCTTGGTACGAGGAGTGGCCCGCTTCCCTTCCAAAGCATTTAACAGAGCAGTTTCTTCTCCGCACATGTATCTGCCAATACCCGTATGCAAGTGCATTTCGAGATTAAAACCTGTACCTAAAATATTTTTTCCGAGGTAGCCGGCTGCATAAGCTTCATTAATAGCTTGCCTGATAAGCCGCGCTGCTTTTTTATAGGCCCAACGCAAAAACACATACGATATATTAGCTTGTATAGCATAAGCCGACACGATCATACCTTCAATTAATTGATGGGGATTGCCTTCAAGTAGCAAACGATCCTTAAAAGTTCCGGGTTCCATCTCGTCGGCATTGGCAACCAGGTATTTGGTTTGGGCATTATCGTTCATCGGCACAAAACTCCATTTTATTCCCGTATTGAAACCTGCACCTCCACGGCCTTTAAGGTCTGATTCCTGCACCATTTTTGTAATTTCCTGTGGAGACATGGTAATTGCCCGGTGCACAGCCTGATAACCGCCCACGCGCACATAATCTTTAAGATTAAGCGAAGGGCGATTGATGTTAATGTGCTGTGTAAGGGGTGTCTCCATGTTGCTATTTATACTCTTTTAATATGTCATCCAGTTTATCAGTAGTTAAATCTCTATACAAATCATCATTGATCATTAATGCCGGAGCATGATCGCAGGTGCCCAGGCAGGGGTTGGGTAAAAGGGTAAACCTGGCATCGGGAGTAGTTTCTCCAAATTTGATATGCAGCCGGGTTTGCAGATGCTCATAAATTTTTTCATATCCCATTACATAGCAACTAATACTATCGCACAGTAAAATAATATTGCGGCCCACCGGCTTACGGAAAATGAGGTTATAAAATGTTGCCACACTGTCCAGCTCTTCGGCAGACATATCCATATGGGCAGCAATGGCATGAATACTTTCATCTGAGATCCATCCACGATTATTCTGCACAATTTTTAACGCCTCAATACAGGCAGCTTTCCTGATCGGAACAAGCGCAATCTCATGGTCTATCTTCATTATTTCTTCCGTTGATAGCATATCTTTTTATTTATTACATATTCATCTGTCAATATCAGCCAGTACATAATCCATAGCTCCTAAAATTGATAGTAAGTCGGCAACCGTATAGCCCTTGCTGATATATGGCAGCATTTGCATATGCGGGAACGATGGCGTTCTGATCCTGACCCTGTAAGGCGAAGTATTGCCCTCACTGATGAGGTAATAACTGTTTGCCCCTTTAGTGGCTTCAATACAACTCATGGCTTCGCCGGCAGGAATTACCGGCCCCCAGCTTACATTTAAAAAATGGGTAATGAGGGTTTCAATATCCTGCATGGTATTCTTTTTGAGGGGCGGTGTGGTTAAAGGATGATCGGCCTTATAACTCCCTTCAGGCATATTTTTTAAGCACTGATCAATAATGCGCAAGCTTTGCCACATCTCTTCAACACGTACTTTGGCTCTGTCATAACAATCGCCATTTTGTGCTGTTGGAATATCAAATTCAAAGTTTTCATAGCCGGAATAAGGCTGCTTTTTTCTGAAATCCCATTCAAAGCCGCAAGCCCGTAAACCAGGGCCGGTTACCCCCCATTCTATGGCTTCTTCTAATGTATAAATGCCAATACCCACTGTTCGGGCTTTAAAAATGCTGTTACGCATCACCATCTGATGATATTCTTTCAGGTGTTTTGGGAAATAAGCAACAAAATCGCCCACCAATTTATCCCAACCGTTGGGCAAATCTTGTGCAACTCCCCCAATTCTAAACCAGTTGGGGTGCATTCTGGCTCCGCAAATAGCTTCAACAATATCAAATATCTTTTCCCTATCGGTAAACATGTAAAATACAGGTGAAAGTTGCCCTAAATCCTGGGCAAAAGTGCCGTACCATACCAGGTGACTTGCAATACGGAAAAATTCGCATAACATTATACGCATTACCTTTACCCTTTCAGGAACGGTAATACCAGCCAGTTTTTCAACAGCCAACAAATAAGCCAGGTTGTTCATCACACCACCCAGATAATCTACCCGGTCGGTATAAGGTATATAAGTATGCCATGACTGGCGCTCGCCCATTTTTTCTGCTCCGCGATGGTGAAAGCCAATATCTGGAACGGCATCAACAATATCTTCGCCATCTAACTGGAGAATAATACGCAAAACACCGTGTGTACCGGGATGTTGAGGGCCGAGATTGAGGAACATGAAATCGGCATCTTCGCTGTGCCTTTTTAAGCCCCAGTCTTCCGGTCGGAATTGCAGGGCATTTTGCTCCCGATCCTGTTTTTCGTCCCACAGTTTAAAGGGCCCCATTTCGGTAGCCCTTGCAGGATGTTCTTTTCTTAAAGGATGGCCGTCCCAGGTTAACGGCATTAGTATACGGCTTAAATGGGGATGGCCTTCGAAACTTATACCAAACATATCATAAACTTCACGTTCATACCAGTTGGCATTTTTCCATAAAGAACTGATAGATGGCATGGAAGGATAATCGCCGTGTAAGGCTACTTTGAGGCGGATAAAAACATTCCGTTTAAATGAAAGCAGATGATATACGATGGTAAAATCAGGCGATATCGATCCATTCTTTTTAGCCCGGCTCCGCTCATCAATAGCGCACAAGTCATACAGTAATTCAAAAGGATGAGGGATGGTGTGCTTGAGATAGCTAAGTACTTTTGTTATATTTTCTTTTGCAACCCATAAAGTAGTCACCTCATCAACAGTAAGTTGCTGAGTGAAAACAGACTCTCCGAATTCGGAAGTCAATTCATCTACCAAGCCTGAATGATTATCCATGCTTTTTAAACTTTATTGAGTTATATAAATACTAATACATGCTTAAAATCTAATTATATACCATCGGGGGAACGGAAACTGATCATATTCTTACGTTCTTCCCTTTTTTCTTCTTTCATTGATACTTTTTCGGGTTTTATAACTCCCTGTGGGCCAATGGCCCAACTTAAAGGTCTTTGTTCTTTTCCTACTGAGGCAGCCAACAGCATCAATCCCTGCATAAAAGCATCGGGGCGGGGTGGGCATCCGGGCACGTATACATCTACAGGTAAAAACTTATCTACCCCCTGCACAACACTGTAAATATCATACATACCACCAGAATTGGCGCAGGAACCCATAGAGATGACCCACTTAGGCTCCATCATTTGCTCGTGCAAACGTTTGATGATTGGCGCCATTTTTACAAAAACGGTTCCGGCTATAACCATTACATCAGCTTCACGGGGAGTTCCCCGTATTACTTCTGCTCCAAAACGAGCTACATCATATTTGCTGGTTAAACTGGTAGCCATTTCTACAAAACAGCACGACAGGCCAAAATGAAACGGCCACATGGAATTTTTTCTGCCCCAGGCGAGCAAATCCTGAACTGTGGTAAGCATAACACTTTGCCCAACAGACTCTTCAAAAGAACCTGTTCCTTTTAGTGCATTTGCCGGTTCAGCCGGGTTACTGAGCCACCACTTCATATTATGGGTTTCTTTAGGTTTAGTTTTTTATAGGCTTTCAGAATTTTCTTTCCGTCAGGGCCAAAATCCAACGCTCCAATGCTCCACTCATAAATTAGCACGGCAAACAGCAGTCCAATAAAAATACAAATGCTGAAGTAGCCTGGCCACCCTAATTCTTTAAATGCCAAGGCCCATAAAACAATAAACACCACTTCGATATCGAAAATGACAAATATCATGGCAACCAGATAAAATTGGGCCGAAAAACGCAGCCTTGCCGACCCAGTTTCCAATATGCCCGATTCATAAGGCTGACCGGTGGCCCTATCTGTATGACGTTGTCCCAAAAAATAGGAGAGGGAAATAATAAGGATCATTAAGACTAAAACGAAAGCACCGTAAACTATAAATGGCCAAAACGGTACACTGGATGTGCTTGATACATTCATAATTATTATTATAAAACAACCTCAATAAACTGGTTTTGTCCTTGAATGGGTATTTCCCTGAATTTTAGTACAGGAAATAAATAATTATACTTCGCCTTTAATGTAATGCTCCATGTTTTCGATAATGAATTTTTGTTCTTCGATGATGTATTTTACTACGTCGCCAATAGAAACAATACCCATTAATTTACCATCGTCTATTACTGGCAAATGCCTTATAAACCTATCGGTCATTAACCTCATGCAATCTTCTATGGTATCGCGAGAAGATACTGTAGGCGGATTTTCTGTCATTATTTCACCTACCAGAGTCTCTTTTGAAGCTTTCCCTTTTAAGATCACCTTACGGGCGTAGTCTCTTTCCGTAAAGATACCGATGAATTCTCCTTGTTCCATTACTAAAATAGCACCGATGTTTTTTTCATACATTAACTCTAATGCTTCAAAAACAGTAATATTCGGGCTTACAAAAACAGGAGATTTGCTTTTAGCATGTAAGATATTTCTGACACATCCCATAATGAACTCCTTTCTGGTTACAGGTTTGGAAATAATTCGCTAATAAATTGGTAATAATAAAGTTACTTAATTATTTAGAAAAAAAAGGAATTAAAAAATTAAATAAAAAACAATGCTATTACTGTTCTATACGCCGGTTATTTGCAGGTTTTTCGATTTCAAAGCTTTTTAACTTTTAATATCGAACGATTTGTGTAACATAAACGAACAGCAACCTTCTTGCCGCATAGATATAAGACTACACTATTTGAGCCAAGACACCTTTTGCTCGCTTTTATGTGGGCGACCTATAATATCTGAATAGAGCTCAGGCCTTCTGGCTTGCAGATATCTAAATCCTCCTGCATCAGATAATTTATCCTGTGTAATTTCCGCTATAGCCAGTTCATTCCCAAGTGTCCTGCATTCCGCTATAATATTTCCAAAAGGATCGAGGATCATTGAACAGCCGTTCTTGAGTTGATCATCATCCATACCAATAGGGTTAGAAAAAACCACATATACTGCATTATCATATGCCCTTGCCGGTAACCATTTCATTAGCCAGTTCCTACCCTTATCCCCATCAAACTCATCTCTGAGTCTCACTTTATTAAGTTCCTTATCTTCCCATAATGCAGGGTCTACAAATCCGGCCCCTGGGCGGGTTGAAGGTGTACACATGGTTACATGAGGCATAAAGATTACATCGGCCCCCAATAACTTGGTGGCTCTTACATTTTCTATTATATTGTTATCATAGCAAATTAACACTCCGCATTTCCAGCCATATAAATCAAACACCGTATACTCATTTCCTGCTGTAAGATAAGGATTGATAAACGGGTGAAGTTTTCGGTGTTTTGCAATCATACCATTCTTATCAACGCATACATAAGCTTTGTATAGGTTTCCTGTAGCATCCTTTTCAAAAAGACCCGCCATGATAACTATTCCAAATTCACTTGCAAACCTCTTTAAAACCGAAATACTCTCTCCTTCGGGGAGAAATTCTGCCAAATCCAGCATTTGTGAACGTGTAAGGTTTCTCGCGAATGTATATCCGGTTATTGAACATTCATGAAAACTGACTACATCTGCACCATTTTCAGAGGCCTGCCCTGCAAGTTTTCTAATTATTTCCAGATTGTATTCCTTATCTCCGCTTCGGTTTTCAAATTGCGCTGTTGCTATTTTTAATGCTTTCATTGTTACATTAATTTTTTTCTAAAATACATTGTAAGAAATGAATTATTTATAATAATTCGACAATTATAAACTGCATACCAGGTTTTTATTTTATCACTTGCGGAACGCAACGTATGTGAAGCCCTTAATGTATAATACGGTTTATCGAAGCATGATCCATATGAATGGATACGGATTTTTTGTGAAAATCCTGATCTAATTTGGTATGTAATATCCTTATAACCCTAAGAACATCCATTCAAAATTTGCTAATAGCCCTAAGTAGAATATATTGGAGAAGTTAATAAATCACAGTTGATTTATTAACTTCTCTATGTTTAAGTATTTTGTAAGAACCAAAAATTAATACTGTGCCAACAGATAGTAGTTCAATGGCAATATTCGTCCATTTAAATCTCTTTACATGTTTTACTATTTCGCCAGCAGCCAATCCTAATGAGGATTTTAAATTAATAAAAAACGAATTGTTAATATTCATCATAATAATTAAATAGGGAACCATTCTTCTTTGATATTTAATTTTAGAACTTAAACGATCAAAGTTCGATTCCTTTTGTTCCCTACCATGAAAACCTATGGCTCGAGTATAAATCCCAATTTTAAATCCATGATATAAAACCCTGTTAGCAAAGTCATTATCTTCCCCATAATGAAAAAATATAGAATCAAATTTACCAATTAACCTTAAGTAGTCGCTTTTTATTAGCCAAATGGCTGCATTTACAAACTTTACATCAATAAGCCTATCGCTATTTATTAAGGCGTCACAAGTGATAGTTTCTTTATACTCTTGCGCTAAATGATAAACAAATTTATAGTCCAAGTCATTTTCGTCTCCATTTAAATGTAATGGACTTAAAATGCAATAATTCTTGCGCTTTTTACTTACTTCAATAAGTTTTTGTAAAGTATCAGGCCGAACCCAGGCATCTTGATTAATTAAAAAAATATATTCCGGGTTAAATTTTAAAGCGACATCAATCCCTAAATTATTGGCTTGTCCAAAGCCAACATTTGCATTATTTTCAATAACGAAAATTGTGGGGTATTTTTTTTTTAAAATATATAATGTATCATCAGTAGAAGAATTGTCAACTACTATTATCTGTGTTTTAATAGTTGACTCAAGTAAGGAATCCAAACACTTGCAAATCCAGTTAGCTCCGTTAAACGTTACTATAATTGAATATACCATTCTACAAATTTTGTGTATACTTTTTAACTAATTATTGAAAATTCAATAATTTTTTGCAAGTTAGCCAACAAACCTGGAAAATTTTTGAATTTTAGGTCTTATAGTCTTATGTGATCTTTTATGTGAAAAAAAAGTACTTTTTCACATATTTATTCCAATTAAAACATCCTCAATAGAATTTTCTGTACTTGGGATAATAAATAGTCAAAGTTGCATCAATAAAAAAACAGACCTGCAATTGTTAGTTTTTCAAAATTTGTAATTATAAGACACCCAAATCTGAAATGAAACAATCACTATTGGCACCCCAAATTTATCATTTCACTGATACTTGAATTTCTTTTACCTATAATATAAATATAATAAATATTGAAAGGCAACACAACTATGTGAGTAATAAGGTACAAAATTGTGCAATATTATAATAAACCTTCCTTTAAAAAATACTTTAATTCTGTCAAATAAAAAGTTAATGACTCCAACCAAGAGCAGTATCCATTAATGCTTAGTCGTTTTCCTGCATTATTTTCTTACAACTACTGTACAATTGCTTAAAAGAGTAATATCTGGTATTTATTTTTAATAAAAAGTTAGAACAACGAAACTCTAACCAAAATATTACGTAAAAAACGTAACTATTGATTAAAAAT